>NZ_JARAMP010000014.1:0-129585 GCF_028802875.1 Seohaeicola sp. 4SK31
GCTTCATTGTAGGCTGGCCAGTTCCTGGTCTTGTAGGTCGGGGGTATGTGTCTGCTCATGCATCCCAGCTACCACGCTGGATTCACGAGATGAATCCCTCACAGGATTTGTGCAACAGAGCCCTATGAAGCGGCCGACCAACAGCTTGCTTACGGATTCCGCGCCAAATCGGGGGGCGGGTGTGTTGGCACCTGTGCGGGCATCCTTGATCATCACATCTTGCAGGTCCGGGCTGTCCTTGATCGCGTTCAGGAAGCGGTCGGAGCTGTAGAGGGCGCGGAATTCGGCAGAGCGTGAGACGCAGCGTTTGAGGGTTTTGGACAGTCTCATCTCGCCGCGCCGGATGACGGTCGGGCGCACATCGGTGAGGCGGTAGCGGCGCCAGTACTTGCGGAAGCGGGGGGCTTGCAGCACGGAGCCGGCCATGGCGATGGTGAAGGAGCCGAGGTGATACTCGATCTCGAAATTCTCGGTCGCGCCCAGCACCTCGGTCTCGGAGGTGATGAGGTCGGTGAGGAACTGGTCCAGCCCGCGCGTGGCATAGAACACGCTGTCGTTCAGCATCAGGAGGCGGGGGCAGGTCGCCTCCCACCGCCGGGCGAAGAGGTGCAGGAAGCCGGTCTTGTAGCTGCCGAAGTCGCGGCCGAAATTGGGGCGTTCGATATAGCAGTCGATCAGCCCTTCGACAGCGCCGGGGTCCTTGAGCTTGAGGGTGTTGACCGCCAGCACATAGAGGCCCTGCGCCTTGGCCGCTTGCAGCAGGCGGATCAGATCGGGGCGCAGCTGGCCCTTCTGATAGAGCGCGAGCAGCAGGATCGGCTGTCCGGCATAGGGGGATTCGCAATGGATTTTCGGCGTCTTGCCGAGGGATCTGAAGCGCTGATATTCGGATTGTGCCCCGACGATCACGCGCGCCATCGGATAGAGCAGCACGTTGTAGATCTGGGAAATCAGCTTCATGTCTTTTGCCACCGAGTCTTGTGGCGAAGAACATGCCACTCATTAACCAACGCCTTGGGTTTAGCAGCCGTCGCGGCATCGCGCCAGAGCGTGATTTGCGCTTTGCCCCCTGTTTGACGTCGATGTGATGCGCTAGAGGTCGGGGAGTTTTGGGTGACAAGTGATGGTGTTGCAGTGACATGCGGGACGCGGGCGATCTTGCAGGCGTGATGGTCGGGGCTCCATCCGGGCCCGGTCCGACGGTGCTGCTGGCGACGCTGAACGGGGCTGGCAGCTTGCAGGCGCAGTTGGACAGCTATCTGGTGCAGACGGTGCCGATTAGGCGGCTGATGGTGAGCGATGACGGCTCGTCCGATGGCACGCTGGAGATTCTGGCGCGGTTCGCGGCGGCGCATCCGGCGATTGCGGTGCAGGTGATGACCGGGCCGGGCCGGGGGGCGGCGCAGAACTTCCTGCATCTGTTGCGCGCCTTGCCCGAGGATGCGGGGCCGGTGCTGTTTTCGGATCAGGATGACGTCTGGCTGCCCGGGAAGGTGGCGCATGGGCTGCGCGCATTGGCGGCGCATCCGGGGGATGTGCCGGTTCTGGTGGGCGCGCGCAGTTACGTGTGCGACAGCGATCTGGGGCGGCGGCGGTTGTCGGCGCGTCCCACGCGGCCCCCGTCGTTCCGGCATGCGCTGGTGCAGAGTTTTGCCGGGGGCAACACGATGATCTGCAACGCGGCGGCGGCGGGTTTGCTGCGCGCGGCGGCGCAAGAGGCGGGGCGCGTGGTCATGCATGACTGGTGGGCCTATCAGATCGTGTCGGGCGTGGGCGGTGTGGTGGTGTTCGATCCGGTGCCGCAGGTTCTGTATCGGCAGCATGCGGGCAACCGGATCGGGGCGAATCTGGGTTGGGCTGCGGGCTGGCGGCGGTTGGGATGGCTGATGCGGGGCCGGTTCCGGCGGTGGAATGCGATCAATCTGAGGGCGTTGCGGGCCTCGGCCCACAGGCTGACGCCGGAAAACCGCGAGGTCCTGGCCGGGTTCGAGAATTTGCGGCGGTCCGGGTTGATCGGCCGGGTGATCCTGTTGCGCCGGCTTGGGTTGGTCCGGCGGGGGATGCTGGGGAGGCTGTCGCTGTGGGTGGCGGTGATCCTTGGGCGGGTCTGAGGGCGTTCAGCGCATCAGGGCTTCGTGCCGTTTGATCGCATCCTCGACATCATCGAAAACCTCGATCCCGCCATCGTGCAGGACAAGGCCCGCATCGCAGAAGTTGCGGATATCGGCCATGGAATGGCTGACCATGATGGCGCTGGACTGGGCCATGCGGGTGCGGAACACCTCGCTGCTTTTGCGGCGGAAGCGGGCGTCGCCGGTCGCGGTCGCCTCGTCGATCAGATAGGTGTCGAACTTGATCCCCATCGAGATGCCGAAGGCGAGGCGGGATTTCATGCCGGCGGAATAGGTGCGCACGGGCATGTTGAAATGTTCGCCGATCTCGGCAAAATCCTCGACAAAGGCGGTGAGTTCGTCGGTGTCCACGCCATAGACGCGGGCGACGAAGCGGGTGTTCTGCGCGCCGGTCATGTCGCCGTGGAAGCTGCCCGCGAAGCCCACGGTGAAGCTGATCGAGCCATCGCTGATGATCTGGCCGGTGTCGGGGCGCATGGTGCCCGCGACGATGCTGAGCAAGGTGGACTTGCCCGCGCCGTTGCGCCCCAGCAGGGCCAGCGATTTGCCCGAAGGCAGGGTCAGGTTCAGGTTGCGGATCACCGGGCGGTAATCGCCCCTGATCCAGAAACCTTTCGAGATATTGTCGAACCTGATCATCCGCGGCGTCCGTTGTCCCGGTCAGCCCCGGTCGCGCAGGCTGTAGTAGACCAGCGCCAGCACGGACCAGAACAGGATCAGGAAGAAGGCGGTGATCCCGATGAGGATGAAACGTTCGGGATAGGCCGCGCGCTGGGCGAGGGTGGGCTGGATGAAGCTGGCCAGATAGAGGCTTTGGCGCGAGGCGTTGGAGCGTGCGGCGTCCAGCGCCATCAAGGCGGCCTGATAGGTCGTCTCGGCGAAGCCCTGATCGACGAGCAACCCTTCATATTGGGCGATCAGGCGGGGATAGTCGGTCTGGTCCACGGTGACGTTCTGTTCCGCGAAGATGCGGCGCTCTTCGTCGATGCGGTTGCGGACCACGTCGATCAGGCGCTGGGCCTGACGCACGCGCGGGTCTTGCGCATCTGAGGTTTGCAGCAGCAGGTCGTTGTCGATCAGCGCCTCGGCCAATTGCTGTTGCAGGGTATTGAGCACCCCCATGCGGCCCTGAATGTCGGCCTGCGGATCGACGATCCGGGTGCGGACACGGAATTCGGCCACGGCCTCGCGCGCGGCGCGCAGGCGGGTGAGGGCGGCCTGAAGATCGGCCTCGGCGTTGCGGGTGGTGTCGCGCCGGGCGGTTTCGTTCAGGCGGTTGATCATCTCTTCGCTCTCGGCCACGATCAGCCGCGCGATCTCCTGCGCGCTTTCGGGGTCGCGGGCGCGCACTTCGACCAGCATCAGGCCGGAGGATTTGTCATAGGTCAGCTTGACCATGCGGCCCCAGAACCAGACCAGATCCTCGATCGT
The DNA here is from genome assembly GCF_028802875.1 of Seohaeicola sp. 4SK31. Taxonomy (NCBI): domain Bacteria; kingdom Pseudomonadati; phylum Pseudomonadota; class Alphaproteobacteria; order Rhodobacterales; family Roseobacteraceae; genus Seohaeicola; species Seohaeicola sp. 4SK31. Next base: position 3,564 of record NZ_JARAMP010000014.1, read on the forward strand.
GGCACCGGGCCAGAGCGTGTAGAGCGGATCGGCGGGCCAGTCCGCGGCATAATGGGCCAGCAGGCCGAAGCGCGCCTCGATCCGTTCGACGATCTCCTGACTCTGGACATATTCGAAGAGAAGATCGGCATGGCCCGGCGCGCTGCCGGCGAAGACCTGCGCCAGACCGCCCATGAGGTCGCTGGCAGAGCCGGTTTCTTCCTGACGGATCGTGAAGCCGGTCACCGAGGCATATTGATCGCGGGCCAGACCGAACAGATAAAGGGCGGTCAGCAGCAGGGGCAGCAGGATCAGGATGATAATGCTGAGGATGAGGCCACGGTGCCTGTGGCGCAACCGCGCCGGACCTGCGACGGGCGTCGAGACAAGGGCCGCTGTGGCGGTGTCCGCTGGCGCCGGGGTGGTCTGGTTCATGGCGATCCCTGAAACTGGGGCAAACTGGCAAACTCTACTGCGTTGGATGTATCAACTAATGCCGCTAAGCCCAAGACCTCATTGCGCCGTGACCGGAGTTGGGCAATAGAGAAGGGATGTCCGTTACGAGTGACCCTGTGCCCGTGCCCCCTGAACCGCGTTCCGCCCCGCCACGGGGAGAGGCGTTCCGCGTTGTCGTGGCGTTGATGCTGCGTGAGATGTCCACCCGCTACGGGCGCACGCCGGGGGGCTATGTCTGGGCGGTGGCCGAGCCTTTGGGGATGATCATCGTCCTTGGCATGGCTTTCGAGCTTCTGGCGAATGCGCCGTCGCTTGGCACCTCGTTCCTGTTGTTCAAGGCGACGGGGTTCATGATCCTTCAGGTCTTTACCGTGCTGGGCGGGCAGGTGGGCAATGCGCTGACCTTTTCCGCGCCGCTGTTGCGCTATCCGCGCGTCACATGGGTCGATGCCATCGCGGCTCGTTTCCTGCTGAACTATCTGGTGGTGGTCGTGGTGACGGTGCTGATCCTGTGGGGGATCGTGATCTACGACTCGCTCAGGCTGGTGCCTGACTGGGGGGCGATCCTTCTGGCGATGGGGCTTGCGGCGGGGCTTGGGCTGGGGGTCGGGTGCCTGAACTGCTATCTTTTCATGCGATTTCCCGTGTGGAACCAGTTGTGGCGTATTCTGACGCAGCCCTTGTTCCTGATCTCGGGGGTGATTTTCCTGTATGAGGATATGCCCGCCTTTGCGCAGGATATCATCTGGTACAATCCGCTGATGCATCTGACCGGGCTGATGCGGGAGGGGTTCTATCCGCTGTATCGGCCCACCTATATCTCGCTGGGATATGTCGCGCTGTGCGTGATGGCACCGATGGTGCTGGGTCTGTTGCTGTTGCGGCGGTTTCACCGCGTGCTGCTGAACCGATAGGCCGGGTGGGCGGCGTTCATGGCAGAGCAAAGCGGTCCCGTGCGGGTGTTGGTGCTGGGGGCCAGCGGGCGGCTGGGCAGGATGCTGCGGCGGCACTGGGGCGCGGGGCTTGCGCCGGTCTGGCAGGTGCGTCGTCCCGTGGCCGGTCCTGATGAGATGCGGTTCGATCCTGTGACCGAGCGGGCTGCTTTGGGGCGGGTTGATGTGGTTTTGTCTGTGGCCGGAGCGGTTGCGGGAGATGCGGCGGCACTTCGGGCTCATACGGATCTGGCACTGGCGGCGCTGCGTCTGGGGGCGGATCACGGCGCGCGGCGGGTGTTTCTGTCATCGAGTGCGGCGGTTTACGGGCTGGGCGGAGCCGGTCTGGCCGAGGATGATCCGCTTTGGCCGGTGACGCCCTATGCCATGGCCAAGTACGCGATGGAGGAGGCGGCGCTGGATCGGTCGCGCGTTTCCGACGTGCCGGTGACGGTGTTGCGGATCGGCAATGTCGCAGGGGCGGATGCGCTGTTGGGCCGGTCGGAGGCCGGGCCTGTTGTGCTGGATCGGTTCGCCGATGGGCAGGGGCCGCGACGGTCCTATATCGGGCCGCGCGCCTTTGCGGATGTGATGGCGGGGCTGGTGCGGGCGGCGGCTGCGGGGCTGGATGTGCCCGAATGTCTGAACATCGCTTTGCCGGGGGCTGTCGCGATGGCGGATCTGTTGCAGGCGGCGGGGGTGGGCTTTGCCTGGCGGCCCGCGCCGGACAGCGCGCTGCCGCTGGTGGAGCTGGATGTGACGCGGCTGATGCGGATGATGCCGCTTGATCCGGCGCGGGCCGAGGGGATCGTGGCGGATTGGCGGCGGTCTGTGGCTGTTTAACCCTCTCGAATTCCGGGTGATCCGCGCCTAGGCTGCGCGTGACATGAGGAAAGGACAGCCGATGGTGCAGATCTTGGACAACCCCTGGCGGGGGCGGGGTTTGGGGGCCGATCTGGAGATGCCCTGTGACGATGCGGCCGCTGTGACGGCGCTGCTGGCGCAATGCCCGGCGCATCAGGCCACACCGCTGCGCGATCTGCCGGATCTGGCGGCGCGGGCTGGCGTGGCGCGGCTTTGGGTCAAGGATGAGCGCGGCCGGATGGGTCTGGGCAGCTTCAAGGCGCTGGGCGCGGCCCATGCCATCGCGCGCGAGGCGGCGGCGGTGCAGCAGGGGGATTGGGCGGCGGCGTTGTCGGGCCGGGTCTATGTCACGGCCAGTGCGGGCAATCATGGGCTGTCCGTCGCGGCGGGGGCGCGGTTGTTCGGGGCGCGGGCGGTGATCTATCTGGCGCGGACCGTGCCGGACAGTTTTGCGGCGCGGCTGGCGGCCAAGGGGGCCGAGGTGCGGCGCGAGGGCGACACCTATGAGGCCAGCATGGTGGCGGCCGACGCCGCTGCGCGTGCGGAGGGTTGGACGCTGCTGTCGGACAGCACATGGCCGGGTTACACCGCGTTGCCGCTGTTGGTGATGGAGGGGTATCTGCAACTGGCGGCGGAAGCTGCGGATCAGATCGACGCCGCCCCAAGTCACATCCTGTTGCAGGCGGGGGTCGGCGGATTGGCGGCGGCGGTGGCCGCCCATGCGCGGCGCGTCTGGGGGGATGATCCCTGCATCATCGTGGTCGAGCCTGCGGCGGCGCCTGCCTTGATCGAGAGTATCCGCGCGGGGCGGGTGGTGGAGACGGCCGGGCCTGCGTCCTGCATGGGGCGGCTGGATTGCAAGACGCCGTCGATGATCGCCCTGCACGGGCTGGCGCGGGATGCGGATCGGTTCGTGACGATCACCGAGGCCGAGTCTCTGGGCGGCGTGGCGGCGCTGGCCGAGCATGGTCTGGACAGCACCCCGTCCGGTGCGGCGGGACTGGCGGCGCTGTTGGCGGGGCTTGATCTGCCGCGGGAGGCGCGGGTTCTGGCCATCCTGAGTGAAGGGCCGGAGGTGGGCTAGCCGGGGGTCAGCCGCCGCCCAGAGCCTCGTTCTCGAGCGGGGTGATTGCGAAGGCGGCGATCTGGGGATCGGTCTGCAAGGCTCTGGCCAGTGCGGCGCCGTCGAGGGTGGCGCGCAGGGAGGAGGCTTTGAGCATGAAGTGTCGCAGCCCGGTGGTGCGGTCCTGCCGCTGCGAGATCGGCCCGGCCTTCAGGTTCAGCGCCGCCAGAGCGGATTCAAGGCCAGCCGCGTCATAGCTGCTGTCGGCGGGTACGGTCACTTCGAGGCGCACGGCCGGGTGGCGCAGGGAGATGCGTTGCAGGATCCGCAGGAGGATCAGCACGATCAGGGCCGCCGCCGTGCCTATGGTGCCCAGTTCCAGCAGGCCGGTGCCGAAGACGATCCCGAGGGCTGCGGTCAGCCAGAGCGAGGCCGCCGTGGTCAGGCCGTGGACCGAGGCCCCCTCGCGGAAGATGACGCCGGCGCCCAGAAAGCCGATGCCGGTCAGGATGGCATGGGGCATCCGGGCCAGATCCGAGATCACCTGCGTGTCGGCGGACAGGGCCGAGGTCCATTCCGCCATGCGCAGGCCCAGCAGGGTCATCAGGGCCGCTGCAAAGCAGAGCAGCGTATGGGTGCGCAGCCCGGCGGGCTTGCCCTGAAACTCGCGCTCGACGCCGATCAGGGCGCCCGCGATCAGGCTGCACAGGAGGGGCAGCATCATGTCGGTGTCGCGCAGCGCATCCATCAGGCTGTCAGGGGTCATCGGGGTCCATCCTTTTCGGGGCGGTTACCAACACGCGGGCGGTCGTTTCGGTTCCGCCGCGCCGGTCAGGTGCCGAAGATCCACAGGACCAGCGGAATGGTGGCGATGGCGGCAAGGGTCTGCGAGGTGACGATTCCGGCCATCAGGGTGCCGTCGCCGTTCAACTGGCGGGTCAGCACATAGGAGGTGGGGGCGGTGGGAATGGCTGAGAAAACTATGAGGACCAGCGCCTCGGTCCCGGTCAGGCCGAAGGCACGGGCGATGAGCGCGGCGAGCAGGGGCATGAGCAGCAGGCGCAGGCCTGCGGTCGTGGCAAGGGTCAGGCCGTCGCGGCGCAGGGCGGCGGGTTGCAGCGCGGCGCCCACGCAGAGCAGGCCGAGCGGCAGGCTGGCTTGGGCCACAAGGTCAAGGAAGCGCCCTGTGCCGAAGGGCAGGCCCCATCCGGTGAGCGCCATTGCGATGCCGCCCAGACAGGCGAGGATCAGCGGGTTGCGCGCCATGGTGCGCAGCATTGAAAGGGGGGTGCGGGCCTGTCCTGCCTCGGTCAGGGCCATGATCGACAGGACGTTGACCAAGGGCACGGCGATGGCCAGGTAAAGTGCGGCCCGTTCGATGCCGGCGGGGCCTGACAGTGTCGCGAGGATGGCCAGCCCCAGATAGGTGTTGAAGCGCACGGTGCCTTGGAGCACCGGGCCGAAGCGGGCGGCGGGGGCGGGACGGGCGCGTCTTGTCAAGGAAAGGGCCAGTGCCGCGATCAGGATGATGACGACGGCCGCCCCACCCAGGCGCAACACCTGCGGGTCGCGGACGGGCGCATCGGCCAGACTGCCGAGCAGGAGGGCGGGGAAGAGCAGGAAATAGTTGATCCGTTCGGCGGCGGGCCAGAAGCCCGGATCGGGAAAGCCGCGCCGGACAAGGACATAGCCCAGGCAGATCAGGGCAAAGAGGGGCCAGATGGTGAAGAATAGCACTGTGCTGCCCCCTTGGCCCGTTCCCGCGCGGCCTGTTGAGTCGCGCGCCTGTCGCTGTGCCGCCCGTTAAAGACCGAAGGGCGGGCCGGGGCAAGGCGCTGTGCGGCAACCCTGCGGGGATCACGCAGGGTGATAGGCGCAATCGGCCAGGGTGCTGGTGTTGAGGTCCGCGATGAAGGCGGCCTCGGCGCGGGAGAGGCGGGATTTGAGGCGGCAGTGTGGGGTCAGGGTGCAGGCGCCGCCGCTTGCCGCGAAACATTCGACAAGCGCCTGATCGGCTTCGAGGAGGGCCACCACATCGCCAAGGCGGATGGTATCGGCCGGGCGGGCCAGCATCGCGCCGCCACCGCCGCCGCGCCTTGTGATCAGGAGACCGGCGGCCGCCAGGGTGGACATGACCTTGGCCAGATGGTTGCGCGAGACGCCGAATTCCCTCGCCAGATCCGCCGTCGAGAAGGCGCGATCCGGCGCGCTGGCCATCCGCATCAAGGCGCGCAGACCGAAATCGGTGAAGGAGGTGAGGCGCATGGTCGCTCCGCTGATTTGGTAATTGCAATGCGTATTAGCCGGGTTTATTGCGTAAATCAAATACCAATTCACCAAGGCCGGGTGCAGGACGCGCCCTTTGACAGAAAGGCCCGATCCCATGACGACCACAGCGGCACAGATGCGCGCCTGGCAGGGGCCTGCCCTGCTGACCTATGGGTTCCGGCCCTTTTTCTTTGGAGCCGGGCTTTGGGCGGTGCTGGCGATGGGGCTGTGGATTCCGATGCTGAGCGGGCATCTGGCCCTGCCCACGGCATTTGATCCGGTGAGCTGGCATGCGCATGCCTTTCTATTCGGCTATCTGGGGGCGGTCATTGCCGGGTTTCTTTTGACGGCGGTGCCCAACTGGACAGGGCGTCTGCCCATCGTGGGCTGGCCGCTGGGCGGGCTGGCGGTGTTGTGGCTGCTGGGGCGGCTGGCTGTCAGTGTCTCGGAGGGGGTGTCGCCGCTGCTGGTGGCGCTGGCCGATCTGGCCTTTCCGGTGGCGCTGGCTCTGGTGCTGGCGCGCGAGATCATCGCGGGGCGGAACTGGCGCAATCTGATCGTGCTGGCGATGCTGACGGTGTTCACGCTGGGCAATGCGGTGTTTCACTGGGAGGCGGCGCAGGGCGGGATGCCGGCGCAGGGTATGGGTCTGCGGATTGCGCTGGGGGCGGCGATCATGATGATCGGGGTGATCGGCGGGCGGGTGGTGCCGTCCTTTACGCGCAACTGGCTGGTCAAGCGCGGGGCGGGGCGTCTGCCTGCGCCGCCGATGCAGCGGTTCGACAAGCTGGCCCTGCTGGTGCTGTTGGGGGCGCTGATCCTGTGGGTGCTTTGGCCTGCGGCGCGGATCACCGGTGTGGCGCTGAGCGTCGCGGGGCTGGTGCATCTGCTGCGGATGGCGCGCTGGGCGGGGGACAGGACCGGGGCCGAGCCTTTGGTCTGGGTGCTGCATGCGGGGTATGCTTTCGTGCCGCTGGGGGCGCTGGGGCTGGGCGCGGCGCTGCTGTGGCCGGGTGTGGTGGGGCTGGCAGCGGCGCAGCATCTGTGGATGGCGGGGGCGGTCGGGGTGATGACGCTGGCGGTTATGACGCGGGCCACGCTGGGCCATTCCGGGCAGGTGCTGACGGCAGGGCGCGGGACGCAGGCGATCTATGCCTTGATGATCCTGTCCGTTCTGGCGCGGCTGGCGGCGGGGCTGGTGCCGGGGCAGGCGGGTGCCTTGCACATGCTGGCCGGGGCCGGGTGGCTGGGCGCGTTCGGCCTGTTCGCGGTGATCTATGGCGGGCTGCATCTGCGGCCTCTGGCGCGGGGTTGAGCGATGGGCTGGGGCGAGTATGGCGCGGCCTTTGCCGTCTTTCTGCTGTCGCATGCCGTGCCGGTGCGCCCGCCGGTGAAGCCGTGGCTGGTGGCGCGGTTGGGGCCGCAGGGATTCACGCTGGCCTATTCGGTGCTGTCTCTGGCGGTGCTGGTCTGGCTGATCGGGGCGGCGGGGCGGGCGCCCCATGTGCCGCTGTGGGGCTGGGCGCCGTGGCAGGCCTATGTGCCGCTGGTGGCGATGCTGCCGGTCTGCCTGATCATTGCCTTGGCCATCAGGCGACCCAACCCGTTTTCCTTTGGCGGGGCGGAGAACGGGCGGTTCGATCCGGCGCGGGCCGGGATTGTCGGCTGGATGCGGCATCCGCTGCTGGTGGCGCTGGCGATCTGGGCGGGGGCGCATCTGGTGCCGAATGGGGATCTGGCGCATGTGATCCTGTTCGGGGTCTTTGCGGGCTTTGCCCTGTTGGGGCAGCGGTTGATCGACCGGCGTCGTCAGCGCGAGATGGGCGGGCAATGGGCGGCGTTGCGGGCGGGGCTGCGGCCCGGGCCGGTGTGGGAGCGGTCTGTGATCTGGCGCGGCGCGGCGGGGATTGCCCTTTATCTTGTAGCTCTGGCATTGCACCCGGTGGTGATCGGGGTGTCGCCCTTGCCGTGAGGGGCGGTGGCAAAACTTAGCCGATTGACAAAGTATCTGTTGCGCGCGGCGCGGATTGCGTCATAGTTAGTCACATGGCTAAGCATGATCCTGACCTCTCACTCTTGTTCCACGCGCTGGCGGACCCGACACGCCGGGCGATCCTGACGCGTCTGGCGGAGGGGCCTGCGCCGGTTTCGGCCTTGGCGGAACCCACCGGGCTGCGGTTGCCGACCGTGATGCGGCATCTGGCCGTTCTGGAGGAGGCGGGGCTGATCGCCACGGCCAAGGACGGGCGCGTGCGGACCTGCGCTATCGTGCCCGAGGCTTTGGTGCCGATGCGCACATGGCTGGACGCGCAGCGTGCCATCTGGGAGGCGCGGCTGGACCGGCTGGACGCCTATGTGATGCAACTTGTGAAGGAGGGCGAGACATGACGCCGGAGCTGACACTGGACCCCGAGACCGACCTGAGTTTTACCCGGACGCTGGCGGCCCCGCGCCATCTGATCTGGGCGTGCTGGACCATGCCCGCGCATATCCCGCATTTCTTCATTCCTGCGCCGCACAAGGTGACGGCAGTGGATATCGACCTGCGCGTCGGTGGGCGGTTCAACACGACATTCGATGTGGACGGCCATGTGATGGACAACCGCGGCGTCTATCTGGAGGTGGTGCCGCAGGAAAAGCTGGTCTTTACCGATGCCTATACCGAAGGCTGGAAGCCCGCGCCCGATCCGTTCATGACCGCGATCCTGCTGCTGGCGGATGCGCCGGGTGGTGGCACACTTTACACAGCGATTGCGCGGCATCGCCATCCCGACAGCCGCAAATCCCACGAGGATATGGGCTTTTTCGATGGCTGGGGCACGGTCGCCACGCAGTTGGACGCCTATGCCAAAGGGCTGATGGCATGAGCGGGCGCTTTGCGACGCTGACCTTTGCGCGCGAGGTGGCAGTGCCTGCGGCGACGCTTTGGCAGGCATGGAGCGCGCCTGCGGCCCGCGCGATCTGGGCGGCCCCGGCGCCCTCGGTCCGCGTGGAATTCCTTGAGGCCGACACGCGGGTGGGCGGGCGCGAGGTGTCGCTGTGCAAGGTGGCTGGGCAGCCCGACATCCGCTGTGAGATTGGCTGGCTGGAAGTCGCCGCGCCGCATCTGAGCGTGAATTCGGAAGTGATCCTGTGCGAGGGCGTGACGCAATCGGCGGCGCTGGTGACGGCCGAGATCAGCGCGGCGGGAGAGGGCAGCCGGATCAACGTGACCGTGCAGCTTGCGTCCCTGGCAGAGGATATGGCCGACGGCTACCGGCAGGGTTTCGATGCCGGGCTGGACAATCTGGCCGGGGTGGCCGCGCGGACGATGCTGCTGCGCCGCGTGATCAAGGCACCGCGCAAGCTGGTCTGGGGGGCGTGGATGAACCCCGAGACGCTGCCGCTGTGGTGGGGGCCGGAGGGGTTTTCCTGTCGGACCAAACGGATCGACCTGCGCGCGGGCGGGGCTTGGGTCTTTGACATGATAGGCCCGGATGGGACGGTTTATCCGAACCATCACATCTATGGCGCGGTGCGTCCCGAAGAGTGGATCAGCTATGCGCTGCATTGGGGCGAGGACGGGCCGAAACATGCGGATGCCTGGGCGCGGTTCACCGAGCGCGACGGGGAAACCGAGGTGCTTCTGGCCATGGTGTTCAGCACGCAGGCGGAGTTCAAGCAGGCCAAGGGGTTCGGCGCGGTCGAACTGGGTTTGCAGACGCTGGGCAAGCTGGCGCGGTTCGTGGGAGCGGACTGACGGGCGGTCTTGCCGCTTGATCGCGGTCGCTATGCGGCGGGTTGCAGGATCGTGAGCAGGATCTTTTCCAGATCGTGACGCAGGATGGGTTTGGACAGGTAGCCGTCGAACCCCAGCGTGGCATAGGAACGGACGTCCTGTTCCATCACATTGGCCGTGGTCGCGATGGCGAGCGGGCGGGGGTGCGCGTCGGCGCGCTCGGTCTGGCGCAGACCCCGGAGTGTTTCGATCCCGTCCATGCCGGGCATCGAGATATCGACCAGATAGGCATCGAATGGCTGGGTGCCTGCGATGCGGATCGCCTCGGGCCCGTCCTCGGCCAGGACGGGTTGCACGCCGAAGGATTTGAGCAGGGCTTCCAGCACCATGCGATTGATCGGATCGTCATCCACACAGAGGATTGCCAAACGTGCGTCACGGCCGGGCAGATCGACAGGCGCGGCGGGCAGATCCTTGTCCTGTTCCAGCCGTGTCTCGGGGAGGGGGAGGATCAGGGTGATGGCGGTACCCTGACCCGGCTGGCTGCTGACGCGGATCTCGCCCTGCATCGCATCGACCAGCATCCGCACGATGCTCATCCCCAGACCCGTGCCGCCGTAATGGCGCGTCGTCTCGACCGAGGCTTGCTGGAACGGCACGAAGAGCGAGGCGACCTGTTCGTCGGTCATGCCGATTCCGCTGTCGCTGATCGTGATCTCGACCCCTTCTTGCGGCAGATGGGTCAAACTGACCTCGATCTTGCCGGAATGGGTGAATTTCAGCGCATTGCTGAGCAGGTTGTGGAAGATCTGGTTCAGCCGGGTGGGATCACCGATGACGGCCGGAAAGGGATCGGGCGAGATATGCAGGTCCAGCCCGACATCCTTGCTGCGGGCGATGCGGCGATATTGCGTGGTGGCCGCGCGCAGCACGTCGCTGATGTCGAGGGGCATTGCCTCAAGCTGGACATGGCCGGCCTCGGCCTTGGAGAAATCGAGCACCTCGTTGACGATCGAAAGCAGCAGGTTGCCCGAGCTTTGCAATTCTTTCAGCAGTTCTGCCCCCTCGCCCTTGGGCAGGTGCGGCTTGAGCAGTTCGGACAGGCCCAGAATTCCGTTCAGCGGGGTGCGGATCTCGTGGTTGATCTGCGCGAATGCGCGGGTGCGTTGCTGCGACAGGGTTTCCGTCATGCGCCGGGCCTGTTTGAGTTGCCCGATCAGCCATGCGTCGCGATCGAGGATCAGGACAAAGCCCCAGTGCATCGAGGAGACGCCCAGCATGAAGGCGATCACGGCCGTGCTCATCATCGCCAGCGCGCCATCCTGCACGATCGTCACGAGTACCAGTCGCAGCAGGTAGCACAGCCCGATCAGCACGAAGGGCAGGGAGGCCAGAAAGGCCAGCAGACGCAGCCTTGCATGGGCCAGCCGCATGAGATCCCAGACGGCAAAGATGCAGAAGGCGATGTTCACCAGCGAAGAGCTGATCATCAGCAGGGCGATGTCATGGGTGGCGAGGGCCAGCACGGTCTGCGCCAGACAGAGCCCCGCGGAAATCAGCACGAGAATCCGCCAGTCCAGCGCCTTGCGCGCATCCTGCCGGAAGGCCAGATAGGCCGAGAGAATCCCGAAATGCGCCCCGCCCACGATCAGCGTGGCGCTGAGCACGAATGTATCGGTGCCGCTGAGCAGCACGCCCAGAACCGCCGCCAGCAGGCATAGCGTGCTGGTGCCGTAAAGCAGCGTCCGGCGCCGGAATTGTGCGGGTGTCGTGCGCCACAGATAGATCAGCAGGATAAGCGAGATCAGCGTCAAGGCCGCCGCGACCCCGACAAGCAGGCTGATATCCACAGTTGTGCCCATGCGCGCGAATATTCCCTCGAGTCTGTATGAGTAGCGCCACTCCGAGGGCCAGCTCAACCAATATAGGCCAAACGAACAAGTCGAAAAAATGTTTAGGCGGGATCACGCGCGCCTTTTTCGATATGTGGCAGGATTGTTGCGGCCCTGCTGCGTTGCCACAGTTTCGGCAAGACATCATGGCCCGTCCCGTGCGCAGACCTGTGGCCTTGTGCCAGATGCGCGAGGGGGCTTGCGGCCCGAACATCATGGGGAAAAGGGATGTTTCTGGAGGCGGGTACCGGAATCGAACCGGTCTACACGGATTTGCAATCCGCTGCGTAACCTCTCCGCCAACCCGCCGCCGAGATGCGCCTGCTCGTAACGGATAACGCGGTGCGCTGCAAGACCTCTGGTTGGGTGAAGATGCAACGGGGCTGCGGCAGATCGGACAGGCTGCCGCATTCCCGTTGCCCAGCCTACGCTGATGTGACAAAAGACTGGCAAGAGACTGAACAGAAGAGTTTAGCTGATGACCGACTATGCCGCGCGCCGCACCACGATGGTGGATACGCAGATCCGCCCCTCGGATGTGACGAAATTTCCGATCATCGAGGCAATGCTGTCGATCCCGCGTGAGGAATTCGTGCCTGCCAGCCTGCGTGAGGCGGCTTATGTGGGCGAGAACCTTGACCTGGGACGGGGCCGGCTGATGCTGGAGCCACGCACGCTGGCCAAGATGCTGGATGCGCTGGACGTGCAGCGCAACGAGCTGGTTCTGGATATCGGTTGCGGGCTTGGCTATTCGGCGGCGGTGATCGCGCGTCTGGCCGAGGCGGTGGTCGGTGTCGAGAGCGACGCTGATCTGGCGGATGAGGCGCAGGCGATCCTGTCCCGCGAGGGGGCCGACAATGTGATCCTGCATCAGGGCCCGTTGCATGAGGGCGCGCCCCAGCACGGACCCTATGACGCGATCATGATTCAGGGTGCCGTGGCGGATCTGCCGACCGGGTTGCTGGAACAATTGAAAGAGGGCGGGCGGATCGCCTGTCTGTTCATGGAGGGTGCGCTGGGTGTGGTCCGCATCGGCTATAAGCTGGATGGCGGGATCAGCTGGCGCTTTGCCTTCAATGCCAGCGCCCCCGTGCTGGCCGGTTTTGAAAGACGGATGGCGTTCAGTCTGTGACGGAATGAGCGCGCTGGGACGTAGAGAATAGCAATTCGAATTGCAGACAAAGCGGGACAGAGCGATGAGCAGGATCAAGAGCACAGGCAAGACGGCGGGCGGGACCCCCAAACAGGCGCGGGGTTCGCGCTTTGTGGCGGGCATGATTGCCGGTCTGCTGGTCCTGGGTGCCCCTGCGGCGGCGCTGGCAGATACGCTGGCCGATGCGCTGGCGGGGGCCTACAACAATTCAGGTCTGCTGGAACAGAACCGGGCCTTGCTGCGGGCGGCGGATGAGGATGTGGGCGTTGCCCTGTCGGCGCTGCGCCCGATCATCGGCTGGTCGGCGGATGTGACCTATAGCGATAGCGATGCGCGGTCGTCGCTGACAGGGATTCGCAGCACCGACGATACCAGCGGGTCGCTGGGGCTGTCGGCGGACATCCTGCTGTTCGATGGTGGCCGGTCGCGCATGGGCGTGGACATTGCCAAGGAGTCCGTGCTGGCGACGCGACAGGCCCTGATCGGGGTGGAGCAGAACATCCTGTTGCAGGCCGTGCAGGCCTTCATGGATGTGCGCTCGAATACCGAGATCGTGGCGCTGCGGCGCAACAACGTGCGCGTGATCACGCAGGAATTGCGTGCGGCGCAGGACCGTTTCGAGGTGGGCGAGGTCACGCGCACCGATGTGGCGCTGGCCGAGGCGCGTCTGGCCGGGGCCAATGCGCTTCTGGCGCAGGCAGAAGGCGATCTGGCCGAGGCGCGGGCCTTCTATCGTTTTGCCGTGGGCCGTGATGCCAATGCGCTGGCCGTGCCACCGGCGCTGCCGGCGCGTCCGGCATCGCTTGCGGCGGCGCAGGCGGCTGCGATGCGCAGTCACCCGGATATTCTGCGCGCCCAGCACGAGGTGACCGTTTCGGACCTGCGGGTTCTGATCGCGAAGTCTGCGGCGATTCCACAGGTGCGGCTGCAGTCGCGCTATGGCCTGACCGAAAGCCTGGACAGCAGCGATTACAACCGCGGCGGCAGTGTCGGCATCGGTGTGACCGGCCCGATCTATCAGGGTGGCCGGAACTCGGCGCTGGAGCGGCAGGCGATCAACCGTGGCACCGCCGCGCGCTCGGCGCTGTTCGAGACAACGCAGCGGATTGCCCAGAATGTCAGCACGGCTTTTGCCCGTGTCGATGTGGCACGCGCGGCGATCGAAGCCAGCGACCGCCAGATTCGCGCCGCCCGCACCGCCTTTGAAGGGGTGCGCGAGGAAGCCACGCTGGGCGCGCGGACCACGCTGGATGTGCTGAACGCCGAGCAGGAATTGCTGGATGCGCAGGCTAACCGGATCACGGCGGCCTCGAACCAGTATGTCGCCTCTTATGCGCTGCTGGCGTCGATGGGGCAGTTGACGGCACAGAACCTGCGGTTGCAGGTGCAGATCTATGACCCAAGCTCGTATTACAATCAGGTGCAGTCCGCCCCCAGTTCGATCAGTCGGCAGGGGCGTCAGCTGGATCAGGTATTGAAGTCATTGGGAAGAGAGTAAAATACACTCTATCTGTTGTGTGGATGCCTGTCAGAGGATACACTTCCTTTCGAGGCGAGAGTGGTAAATCGACATGAACGATCCTGTGACCAATGTGGCAATCGAGGACGTCCTGTCCTCTATCCGGCGTCTTGTATCTGAAGATGCACGGGTGCAGCCTTTGGCATGGCGTCCCGATCAGCGCGAGAATGACGAGGCCGAGGAGGCGGAATCCGCTGCTGAACCCATGGCGGGGCGACTGGTCCTGACGCCTGCGCTGCGTGTGACCGGCGCTGAGGAGGTGGCTGCGGAGCCGTCTGTGGCAGAGGCCGATCCCCTGACGCTGGACAATCCGCAAGACCCGGTAGACGAAGGCGCGCAAGACAGTGCCGTCAGCGATGAGGCGGCACAGGCCGCGGCATGGGTGGAAGAGATCCGGGATGCCGTGGCAGATGCGGCGATGTCAGACTCCGCGCCGGAGATCCCCGCTACAGAGGATACGGAAGATCTGGGTGGTGCGCCCTATGTCTTGGGCGACACCGTGACCGAGGCATTGCCTTGGGAGGACCATCATGATGACGTGCCGCAGGGGACTGATGCCATCGACAGTGACGCTCTGACAGATGCGGATGATGTGCATCTCGCGGATGATGTGCAGGCGGTCGCCATGCCGGAGGTGGACGCGCCGCAGGATGAGGCGCGGGACAGCGGCTTTGTCTTTGCCTCGACCCGTGACGGGATGATGCGCGGTGACGCGGCCGGGGCTGCCGATCCGGGGCAGGCCGCCGCGGTGGACGATCTGGACGACCGAGACCTGTTCCTGCGCGAAGACGAGGCCCTGCTGGACGAGCACATGTTGCGCGAACTGGTGGCCGAGATCGTGCGTCAGGAGTTGCAGGGTGCATTGGGCGAGCGGATTACCCGCAACGTCCGCAAACTGGTGCGCCGCGAAATCCACCGCGCCTTGACCAGCCACGAGCTGGAGTGAGGCGTCGCGGTCATTCCGCGTCGTTGCCTGGCAGACACTCTGACATGACCTGAAACGAAAAATGCGCCCGCTTGGGGCGCATTTGTCGTTTTGGCACCCGCCCGATGGCGGGGCCGAAAGATCAGGCGGCTTCGGCCTGCTGTGCGGCGTTGCGACGCTCGCTTTCCTCGCGCGACAGCGCGACTGAGGTGCGCACACCCTTGGCCACGAATTCCATCAGGCCGCTGACGACACGCTCGTTCGGGTCGATGCCGGCGCAGGACAGAACCTCGCGCCCATCGCGGGAGCGTGCCCACCGTGCAATCTGCTCGGGGCCGTTGCCGTATTTCTTGTCATCTGCAATCGCGTCATCCAGTGCGGCCAGTACAACGGCTGCAAACAGTTTACGTGCACGATTGCCCTGCTCATTATTGAAGGCTGTGCCGTCAACGAAATCCTTCATGATTCGTCCTTTGTTATTGCTCTTGCGTTTTTGGCGTGGCGCTCCTTATGACGGATCGGATCCGATTCGGATAGGCCGTTAAAACATGGCTGTCATGCGTTGGCTGCATGCCTTGTGTGCGAGGGGCCACTATTTCGTCTGCTTGCCACGCGGGTGTCGGCCATATATAGGTGCCGCCAACTTATCATCAACCTTTTGATCAGGTTTACTCATGCCCAAAATCAACGGAAACGAAATCCGCCCCGGCAATGTGCTGGAGCATAACGGCGGTCTCTGGGCTGCTGTGAAGGTCGATCATGTGAAGCCCGGCAAGGGCGGTGCCTTCGCGCAGGTCGAGATGCGCAACCTGCGTAACGGATCGAAGCTGAACGAGCGCTTCCGCAGTGCCGACAAGGTCGAGCGGGTGCGTCTGGACCAAAAGGACCAGCAGTTCCTGTATGAGCAGGACGGTATGCTTGTGTTCATGGATTCAGAGACTTACGAGCAGATCGAACTGCCCGTGGACATTCTGGGAGAGCGCCGCCCCTTCCTGCAGGACGGGATGATGGTGCATATCGAATATTATGACCAGGAGGCGCTGAACGCGACGCTGCCGCAGAAAGTCACCTGCAAGGTTGTCGAGACAGAGCCGGTCGTGAAGGGCCAGACGGCGGCCAACAGCTTCAAGCCCGCGATCCTGGACAATGGCGTGCGTATCCTTGTGCCGCCCTTCGTGGGGCCGGATGAAAGCGTCATCGTGAACACAGAACTGATGGAATATGTCGAACGCGCCTGAGGCGTGATCGGTTGATCGGAATGACAAACCGCCCCAAGCCGGGGCGGTTTTCTTTTGGGCGGTCGTCAGGTGAATGACGTGGCGTCATGCATTTGTTGCAAAGCTGTGCCTGTCTGGACGGGGCTTAGCCGTCGGCCAGCGTCACTTGGGCCGCGCCCGCCTGCATCGGGCCTGTGGCGCGGTCCAGCCGCAGATAGGCGATGGCGAAGCCGCCCGACCGGGTATGGAGCGTCCCGGCCGCTTTGCCACCGGCCGTGATCTCGGCTCCCGGCGCGGCGTCCCCTGTTATGGCCACCCGCACGAGCCCCTTGCGCAGTTCGGTCTTGTGCTTCATCCGGGCGGTCACTTCCTGCCCGACATAGCAGCCCTTGCGGAAATCGACGCCGTGCAGGCGCTCGAAACCGGCCTCGAGGATATAGGTGTCCGGTGTCAGTTCGATCCCGGTTTCAGGGATGCAATGCGCCACGCGGATGGCGTCCCAATCGGTGCCGTCATCGCCGCCCTGATCGTCATAGAGCCGCCAGCCAAGATCGGGATGGCGCGGATCGGGCAGGGCGCCTGTCGGTGCCGGGCCGGTGCCGCGCGCGAGCTTGAGGTCGGTCTCGGTGATCTGCACATTGGAGCGGAGTTTATACATCGTCAGGCGCTGCACCAGCGCAGGGCCGATGCTGTCATCCACATCCAGCAGGATGGCATCGCCCTGCGCCGTCAGGAAGAAATCCGCGATGTATTTGCCCTGCGGTGTCAGCATGGCGGTGTAGACCAGTCCGCGGTCGATGCCCGAGATGTCATTCGTCGTCAGCCCTTGCAGGAAGTGGCGGGCGTCAGGGCCGGTCAGACGGTAGATGCGTCGTGTCATGGAAGATGGTCCAGTCTGTTGGGGCAGGGCCCGGCATTCACCTTCAGGATATGGGCTGCGCCGGGCGGCTGCAACAGGGGGTCAGGCGCGGCTGGCGTCGAAGGCCGCTTGCAGGGCCGCTGCATCATATTCGCGGTCGATCCAGTCCTCGAATCCGATGGGGCTTGCGGCGTTGCGCGCGGCGTAGTGGTCCAGCATCAGGTCCAGCACGCCGGTCTTGGTAAAGCGCAGGTGGATATAGCGCAGCGACAGCATCTTGCGCGCGGCGTGCAGATCCTTGCCCTCGATCACCATGAGATAGATGGCGCTGGCCAGCCCGGCGCGGTCGGCCCCCGATTTGCAATGCATCAGGAAGGGTTTGTCGATGCTGCGGAAGGCCGCGATCAGGGTCTGCACGGCTTCGCGCGTGGGGGCGCTGCGCGAATGCAGCGGGGCGCTGATCATGGTCATGCCGAGGGCATCAAGGCTTTCACGTTCGAAATGGAAGGCCCATTTCTCGGATGAGGCGCGCAGGTAGAGGACCGTCTTGATACCCATGGCGCGATAGCGTTTCAGCCGCCAGTGGCCCGGCTGGTTCGAGCGGTACACGCCCGGCGCGATCTGGTCAAAGTTGCTCCAGACATGGCGCAGGATGGCGTGGTCCATGAATTGATAGGCCCAGAATGCCCGCCGCCGCTGGCCGGGATCGGACAGATCACCCTCCGAGGGAAGCCGCGCGGGGCGGTCCCTCTGCAACAATCGGGAAAGCGGGTTCATCTGCGTCCTGTGGTCACTTGCGCTGCATCCTCATGTAAAGGCTTGACCCCGCGCTGGCAAGTTTGCCGCCGGGGCATGCGGGTGATTGACGCCGCACGGCAAGGGGATAGTGTCGCGCGGTCACGTCATCGGAGAAGTCATATGAGCCTTGCCCACGGTCGCCCCTATCTGGCCATCCCCGGTCCCTCGGTCATGCCCGAGGAGGTGCTGCGCGCGATGCACCGTTCCGCGCCGAACATCTATGAGGGCGATCTGGTGGCGCTGACGGACAGCCTGATCCCCGATCTGCGCCGTGTGGCGCGCACCGAACATGCGGCTACCTTCTATATCGGCAATGGCCATGCGGCCTGGGAGGCGGCTTTGGCCAATGTGGTGGCCCCCGGCGACCGGGTGCTGGTGCCCGCCACGGGGCGGTTCGGGCATGGCTGGGGCGATATGGCGGCCGGTCTGGGCTGCGATGTGCAGGTGATCGACTTCGGAAAACGCGCGCCCTTTGATCTGGACCGGGTCGAGGCGGCGCTGCGCGCGGACCGGGAGCACCGGATCAAGGCGGTTCTGGCCAGTCATGTGGACACGTCGAGTTCGGTGTTGAACGACATTGCAGGGCTGCGCGCGGCGCTGGATGCGGCAGGGCATCCGGCGCTGCTGATGGCGGATTGCATCGCGTCTTTGGGGTGCGACCGGTTCGAGATGGATGCCTGGGGCGTCGATGTGATGGTGGCGGCCAGCCAGAAGGGGCTGATGGTGCCGCCGGGACTGGGGTTCGTGTTCTTCGGCCCGCGCGCAGCAGAGGCGCGGAGCCGGATGGAGCGGGTCAGCCGCTATTGGGATTGGGTGCCGCGCGCGAATCCTGAGTATTTCTTTCAATATTCGGGCGGCACCGCGCCGACACATCATCTTTATGGTCTGCGTGCGGCGCTTGATATGATCCACGCGGAAGGGATCGAGGCAATTTGGGCGCGGCATGATGTGCTGGCCCGCGCGATCTGGGCCGCCTGCGAGGTCTGGGGGCAGGGTGGTCCGCTGGAGTTGAACATCGCCGATGCCGCGCATCGCAGCCGGGCTGTGACGGCGCTGCGGATCGGAGCGCCCTATGGCACGGACCTGCGCAAATGGACCGAGCATCAGGCGGGGGTGACGCTGGGCATTGGTCTGGGCATGGCGGAACCCGGTGATCCCGAGTGGCACGGGTTTTTCCGAATCGGCCATATGGGGCATGTGAATGCCCATATGGTGATGGGCGCGCTGGGAGCGATGCAGGCCGGGTTCATGGCGCTGGATATCCCGCATGGGTCCGGCGCGCTGGAGGCGGCGGCGGGCGTGATGGCGCGGGGGTAAGGGCCCCCCTCGCGTCCGGCGCGGTTCAGGCGGCGCGGGCGGCCTGCAGGGCGTCAGGCAGGGCGGCGGCCAGCAGGTCCAGATCGGCCGGTGTGCCGCAGCTGATGCGGATGCAGCGGTTCTGTGGGGCCACGAAGGGCATGCGCACGAAGATGCCGCGCGCGACCAGCGCGTCGCGGACGCGGGCGGCCAGCGCACCATCGCCGCCGCAATCGACGGTCACGAAATTGGTGGCGGATGGCAGCGGCGTCAGGCCGTTGTCGCGGGCGATGGCGGCGATGCGGTCGCGGGCGGTGGCCACCTCGGCGCGGACATGGGTCATCCAGTCCTGATCGCTGAGGGCGGCCAGCGCGCCTGCGAGGGCTGCGCGGTTCATGCCGAAATGGTTGCGCACCTTGTTGAACGCGTCGATCAACGGCGCGGCCCCGATGGCATAGCCCACGCGGGCACCGGCCATGCCATAGCCCTTGGAAAAGGTGCGCATCCGGATCACGCGGGGATCATCGGCGGCGATGGGGGCGGCTGTGTCTGTGGGGGCGAGGTCGATATACGCCTCGTCCAGCACCAGCAGCGTGCCGGCGGGCAGCGCGTCGAGGGCTTTGGCGATGGCGTCACCCGTGTGATGGCTGCCCATCGGGTTGTCGGGATTGGCGAGGTAGACGAGTTTGGCGTTGACCTCGGCCGCCTTGGCCATCAGGGCGGCGGGGTCCTCATGGTCACCCTTGTAGGGCACCTTGTGCAGCGTGCCGCCGAAGCCCGCGACGTGGTAGTTGAAGGTGGGATAGGCCCCGTCCGAGGTGACCACCGCATCGCCCGGTGCCACCAACAGGCGCACGAGATAGCCCAGCATCCCGTCGATCCCTTCGCCGATCATGATATTGGCGGGGGCGCAGCCGTGATGGGCGGCAAGGGCGTGGCGCAGGTCATGGGCCTCGGGGTCGCCATACATCCAGATCTCGCCGGCTGCGGCCTGCATCGCGGCAATGGCGCTGGGCGAGGGGCCGAAGACGCTTTCGTTCGCGCCCAGACGGGCGGCGAAGGGGCGGTTCATCGAGCGCTCCTGCGCTTCGGGCCCGACGAAGGGCACGGTGGCGGGAAGGCTGGCGGCAAGCGGTGTCAATCTGGGTCCGATCATGGCGCCAGATAACCCAAGGGCCGGGGTTTCGGCAAGTGTGCGTGATCTGTCCTCGCACCCCGGCAGGGGATACTCTGCCCCAACGTCGTGCTGGATCGGGGCGCGGTTTGTGGCAAGACTGGCGGGGACATCCAAGGAGGAGCCCGCATGAGCCGCGTATCTGTCGAGATCAAGGACCATATCGCCCATGTCACCCTGACGCGGGGCGACAAGATGAATGCCGTGGACCCGGCCATGGCCGAGGCTGTGGTCGAGGCGGGCACGGGGCTGATCGACAATGCCGATATCCGCGCCGTGGTGCTGTCGGGTGAGGGGCGGGCGTTCTGTGCGGGCCTCGACGTGGCGAGTTTCGCAGCCTTTGCCGCGCAGGACCCGGAGGCGCGGATCATGCCGCGCTCGCATGGCGATGCGAACCTGATGCAGCAGGTGGCGCTGGTCTGGCGCGCGGTGCCGGTGCCGGTGATCGCGGCGCTGCACGGGGTGGCCTTTGGCGCGGGGTTTCAGATGGCGCTGGGGGCGGATGTGCGGATCGCGGCCCCTGATACCAAGGTTGCCATCATGGAGATGAAATGGGGGCTGGTACCGGATATGGGCGGGATGGTCCTCTTGCCGCAACTGACGCGGACGGACGTGATCCGGCGCATGACCTATACCGCCGAACCCATTGATGCGGCGCAGGCTTTGGGCTGGGGGCTGGTGACGGAACTGGCCGATGATCCGCTTGCGGCGGCGCGGGCCATGGCGGCTGTGATCGCGGGCAAAAGCCCCAGTGCGATGCGCGCGGCCAAGCGGTTGATCGGGCTGGCGGAACAGGCGGATGCGAAAACCGTGCTCTGGCATGAGAGCCGCGAGCAGGTGGACCTGATCGGCAAGCCGCATCAGATGGAAGTGATTGCAGCAAACATGCAGGGCCGCGCGCCGAAATTCGGCTGAGGCCTTGCGCGGCTGCGGCGCGCTTTGAGTATTTAAGGCAAGATGAAATGAAAGGGGGGCGCTTGGCCCCCCTTTGCTATTGTGTCAGTCGAGTTCGGCCAGTTGGGACAGCGCCGTTTTCAGGGTCGCTTCTTCCTCAAGACGCAGGGCGAGGTTGTCGCGGGTCTCCGCTACCACCTCTTCGGGTGCGGAGGTGGCGAAGTTGGGGTTGTTGAGGCGCCCTTTCAGCCCGCCGATTTCCTTGGCGAGTTTTTCAAGGGTCTTTTCGAGGCGTGATTTTTCTTCCGCCACGTCGATGATATCGGCAAGAGGCAGGCCGAAAATCCCGCCCTCAACGGGAATCGTGACGGTGCCTTTGGGGAAGGAGGGCACTTCGGTCAGGCTGTCGATGCGGGCGAGTTTGCGGATGAGCGCCTCGTTGCGCGCCCATGCCTCGCGGCCCGGCGCGTCCAGTTCGCGCAGCACCATCGGCACTTGCAGACCTGCGGGCACGCGCATCTGGGCGCGGGCTGAGCGGACGGCGTCGATCAGGCCAATGACCCATGTCATTTCGCGGTCTGCGGCGGGATCGGCGAGGTCCGTGGCGCTGTAAGCGGGCCAGTCTGCATGCACCAGCATCTTGGCGCGGGTGCCGGTCTGGGACCAGAGTTCTTCGGTGATGAAGGGCATGATCGGATGCAGCATGATCAGGCATTGATCCAGCACCCATGCCATGACTTTCTGCGTTTCCGCGCGGGTTTCGGCGTCGCCATCCATCAAGAGGGGCTTGGAGAATTCCACATACCAGTCGCAGACCTTGCCCCAGACGAAGGCATAAAGAGCGTTGGCGGCGTCGTTGAAGCGGTAGGCGTCAAGGGCGGCGTCCACCTCGGCGCGGACGCGGGCGGTCTCGCCGATGATCCAGCGGTTGACGGTGGCTGTGGCTGCGGGCGGCGTGGCCTGGGTCGCGTGCCCCTCCCAGACGCCGTTCATTTCGGCGAAGCGGCAGGCGTTCCAGATCTTCGTGCCGAAGTTGCGATAGCCCTTGATCCGCTCGGTCGAGAGTTTCAGCACGCCCCCCAGCGCGGCCATCTGCACCATGGTGAAGCGCAGCGCATCGGCGCCGAATTCATCGACGATCTGCAAGGGATCAATGACATTGCCGCGCGTCTTGGACATTTTCTGTCCCTTCTCGTCGCGGACAAGTTGGTGCAGGTAGACGGTGTGGAAGGGCACTTCGTCCACGACGGCCAGTTGCATCATCATCATGCGGGCGACCCAGAAGAACAGGATATCCTGCCCGGTGATCAGCACATCGGTCGGGAAATAGCGCGCCATCTCCTGGGTTTGCTCGGGCCAGCCCAGCGTGCCGATGGGCCAGAGGCCCGACGAGAACCATGTGTCCAGAACATCGGGGTCGCGAGTGAGGGTCTTGCCCGGGGCCATGGCCTGCGCCTCAGCCTCGGATGCGGCGCAGTATTCGCGGCCCTCATCGTCAAACCACACCGGGATCTGGTGACCCCACCAGAGTTGGCGCGAGATGCACCATGGCTCGATATTCTCGAGCCAGTGGTAATAGACCTTTTCGCCACTTTCGGGGATGATCTTCGTGCGGCCTGTGCGGACGGCATCCAGCGCGGGGCCAACCACCTTGGCGGCGTCCACGAACCATTGGTCGGTCAGCATCGGCTCGATCACCACGCCGGAGCGGTCGCCGAAGGGCTGCATGATTTTCTTGGATTCCACCAACGGGACAAGCTGTGCGGCCTCGGTGCGCATTTCGCCGCCCTCGGAGGGTTCCAGCGGAGCCTTGAGCGCCGCCTTGCCCAGACGGGGATCGGTGGCTTCGGTCATGACGGCCAGACCTTCGGCGGTGATCTCGGCCACCACGCGTTTGCGCGCCTCGAACCGGTCGAGCCCGCGCAGGTGGTCGGGGACGAGGTTGAGGGTGTCCACCTCGGCCTCGGTAAAGGCCGCGCCATTCGCGATGGCCTGGGCACGGGCTGCGGCATCGCTGTAGGGGGCGCCATCGGCGCGCATCTGGCCGCGCGTGTCCATCAGGCGATACATGGGGATGCCGCCGCGCTTGGCCACCTGATAGTCGTTGAAGTCATGCGCGCCTGTGATCTTGACCGCGCCCGAGCCGAAATTGCGGTCGGGATATTCGTCGGTGATGATCGGGATCAGGCGGCGATGTTCCTTGGGACCCACGGGGATTTCGCAGAGTTTTCCGACGATTGGCGCGTAACGCTCATCT
Organism: Seohaeicola sp. 4SK31; assembly: GCF_028802875.1. Classification (NCBI taxonomy): domain Bacteria; kingdom Pseudomonadati; phylum Pseudomonadota; class Alphaproteobacteria; order Rhodobacterales; family Roseobacteraceae; genus Seohaeicola; species Seohaeicola sp. 4SK31. Next base: position 26,828 of record NZ_JARAMP010000014.1, read on the forward strand.
TCCGGATGAACCGCCACGGCCCCGTCGCCCAGCATGGTTTCGGGGCGGGTGGTGGCGATGGAGATGTAGTCGCGATCTTCGGTGAACAGGACGTTGCCGTCCTCGTCACGCTCGACATAGGTGTAGGTTTCGCCGCCCGCCAGCGGGTATTTGAAGTGCCACATATGGCCGTCTGTCTCGAGGTTCTCGACCTCCAGATCGGAGATGGCGGTTTCAAAATGCGGGTCCCAGTTGACCAGTCGCTTGCCGCGATAGATCAGCCCCTTTTTATACATGTCCACGAAGACCTTGATCACGGCGTCGTGGAAGTTCGGCCCATCGGTGCCGCCCGAAGGGTCACCCGGCGCGCCGGTCATGGTGAAGGCCAGCCGGTCCCAATCCATCGAGGTGCCGAGGCGCTTGTCCTGCATCACGATGGTGCCGCCGTATTGGGCTTTCCACTCCCAGACTTTCTCGAGGAATTTCTCGCGCCCCAGTTCGCGCCGGCCCGGTTGTTTGGTCTGGGCCAGCAGTTTTTCCACCTGCAACTGCGTGGCGATGCCGGCGTGATCCAGACCCGGCTGCCAGAGGGTATCGACGCCCTGCATGCGTTTCCAGCGGATCAGCACATCCATCAGCGTGTGGTTGAAGGCATGGCCGACATGCAGCGATCCGGTGACATTGGGGGGCGGCAGCATGATGCAGAAGGTATCCGCGCCGGGCTTGGCGTTGGCGCCTGCGCGGAAGCATCCTGCCGCCTCCCATGCTGCGGAAAGCCGTGCTTCGGCGGTGGCTGCGTCGAAGGTTTTGTCCATGGCCATGATGCGTGATCCTGCTTGATCGTCTGAAAATCCGGGGTTCCAGACCCTCTAGCGAATTGATGCGCCAAGGGGAAGGGCTGCGGTAGCCTTAGCCGCGGTCCAGCTTGGTGGACAGGTGGATCAGGCTTTCCGAAGAGCGTACGCCCTTGGCCTCGATGATGCGGTCGAGCGTGTCGTCCAGTTCCTCGGTCGTGCGGGCGGTGACCTCGACGATGAGGTCGAAACGGCCCGAGGTGGTGTTCACGCGGGTGACCTGCGGCAGTGATTTGAGGCGGCCGAGCACCGTGGGGGCAGAGCGCGGTTCGATCTGCAGCAGGGCGGTGGCGCGCAGGGGGGCGCGGACGGATTGGCCAAGGCGCAGGGCATAGCCCGCGATGACGCCCGATTGTTCCAGCCTGTCGAGGCGCGCCTGAGCCGTGCTGCGGGCAAGGTTGAGACGGCGGGCGAGGGTGGCCACGGGCAGGCGCGCGTTTTCGGCCAGAAGGGCCAGCAGGGCGCGGTCTGTATCGTCTAATTGTATGCTCATGCTGGCAATATGACGAAAAAGTAATGCGAATTGCAAGATGTGACGGAGTGAATCGACGGGATGCGGGCGCAGACTTGGGCAAAAGACGAGCAGCGAGGCACAGTCATGAAATCCGATTCTATCTGGTCCACCCCGGACGAGCATGTGCGCAAGGTCTTGCCCGATGCGGCGCAGTTGTATGTCTGCCCGGCGGAAGTGCAGCGCATGGCGCGGCGGTTTCAGGCGGGATTTCCGGGCCTTGTGACCTATGCGGTCAAGGCGAACCCTGCGCCTGTGGTGCTGGAGAATCTGGTGGCGGCGGGGCTGCGGGCGTTCGACGTGGCCTCGATCCCCGAGATGCAGGCGGTGCGGGCTGTCTGCCCGGAGGCTGTCTTGCATTACAACAACCCCGTGCGGTCGCGGGCCGAAGTGGCGCAGGCGGTGCAGATGGGTATCGCCTCGGCCTCGGTCGATTGCGTGGGGGAGTTGGACAAGCTGGCCGTATTGCCGCGCGGGACGGAAGTGGCGGTGCGGCTGGCGCTGCCGATCAAGGGCGCGGCCTATGATTTCGGGGCCAAGTTCGGGGCGGGACCGGATGCGGCGGTGGCTTTGCTGCGGCAGGTGGCGACGATGGGCTTTGTGCCCGCGATGACGTTCCATCCGGGCACGCAATGCGGCGATGCGGGCATATGGGCCGCCTATATCCGCGCCTGTGCCGAAGTGGCGGGGCGTGCGGGTGTCACACTGGGGCGGCTGAACGTGGGCGGGGGCTTTGCCGCACATCGCGGCGTGGCGCCGGATCTGGAGGGCGTTTTCGCGCGGGTCGGGGCCGAGGTGCGCACGGCCTTTGGCGCGGATGCGCCCGCGCTGGTCTGCGAGCCGGGGCGCGCCATGGTGGCCGAGGCGTGCCAGTTGGCGACGCGGGTCAAGAGCCTGCGCGGAGAGGCGGTCTATCTGAACGATGGGGTCTATGGGGCCTTGGCGGAATGGCGCGATATCGCCGCTCATGACCGGATCCGTGTAGTGACAGCGGATGGCGCGCCGCGCGCGGGGGCAATGTCGCCGCGGGTCGTCTATGGTCCCACCTGCGACAGCATCGACCGGCTGCCCGATCCCGTGCTGCTGCCCGTCGATCTGGCGGAAGAGGATTATATGATCTTCGCCGGAATGGGCGCCTATTCCAATGCCATCGCCACGCGGTTCAACGGCTATGGTCCCGAGGCGATGATCACGGTCGCCGGGTTTTCTGGCTGATGGTCTTTTGAGTATTTGATGCAAGATGAAGCGGGGGGCGGGCCGTCCCTTTCATCTTGCTGAAAATACTCAACTGCGCAGCACCTGCCAGGGGCGCGTCCTCTGGACACTGGCGCGGGGTCCGCTAGGTTCGTGCACAGCCAATGCAGGGACAGAGCCAATGGAAAAGTTCGGAAAAAGCCAGCCGGTGAAACGGGTTGAGGATGTGCGGTTTCTGACGGGGGAGGGGCGGTATATCGACGATATCGCGCCTGAGGATGCGTTGCAGGCGTTCGTGTTCCGCTCTCCGGTGGCGCATGCGGTGATCACGCGGCTGGATCTTGAGGCGGCGCGGGCGGCGGATGGCGTGCATCTGGTGCTGACGTCGGATGATCTGCTGGCGGCGGGGATCACCAAGGGGTTGGTCGCGACGGTGCTGACCAATCGGGACGGGACAAAGGCGGCGGCGCCCAAGCGGCCCATTCTGGCCGAGGGGCGGTTGCGCTTTGTTGGTGAGCCGATCGCGCTGATCGTGGCGGAGACGGCGGCGCAGGCGCGGGACGCGGCGGAGCTGATCGCGTTGGATTATGACGAGTTGCCTGCAAAGCTGGATCTGAGGCCGGGTGGCGAGGCGCTGCATGATGACGCCCCCGACAACCGTGCCTTTGACTGGTCCAAGGGCGACGAGGCGGCCTGTGAGGCGGCCTTTGCCAAGGCGGATCGCGTGGTGCGGCTGGAGGTCGAGGATAACCGGATCATCGTCAACGCGATGGAGCCGCGAGGCTGTTTCGCGGAGTGGCAGGACGGGCGGCTGCATCTGGCCGTCAACGGGCAGGGCGTTTGGGTGATCAAGCGGCATCTGTCGGAAATCCTTGGGCTTTCCCCGGACCAAGTGCGGGTGACCAACCCCGATGTGGGCGGCGGGTTCGGAATGAAATCCATGAGCTACCCTGAGTCCTTTGCCGTGGCCCATGCGGCGCGGGTGCTGGATCGTCCGGTGCGCTGGATGTCGGAGCGGACGGAAGCCATGCTGACCGATAACGCGGGGCGCGATCTGGTGCATGAGGTGGCCTTGGCCTTTGATGCGGACCAGCGGATACTGGCTTACCGCGTCGAGACACGCTGCAACCTTGGGGCCTATAACAGCCAGTTCGGGCAGCCGATCCAGACAGATCTGTTTTCCAAGGTGCTGATGGGGGTCTATGATGTGCAGACCACTTATCTGCATGTGGAGGGCTATTACACCAATACCACGCAGGTCGACGCCTATCGCGGTGCCGGACGGCCCGAGGCGATCTATGTGCTGGAGCGGGCCATGGATATGGCGGCACGGGAATTGGGTGTGGATGGCTGGGAGTTGCGGCGGCGCAATTTCATTGCACCCGACAAGTTCCCCTATGTCAGTGCCACGGGCGAAACCTATGACGTGGGCGATTTCCCCCGCGTGCTGGCCCATGCCGCGCGGACGGCCGACCGGGCAGGCTTTGCCGCGCGCAAGGCTGAGAGTTCCAGGCAGGGCAAGCTGCGCGGGATGGGGTTGTGCTATTACATCGAAAGTATCCTTGGCGATCCGTCCGAGGGGGCGAAGGTCGCGTTCGCGCCCGACGATCAGGGGCGGATGACGGCCACGATCTATGTCGGCACCCAAAGCAACGGGCAGGGGCATGAGACGGTTTACGCGCAGTTCCTGTCGGATCAGACGGGCATTCCTGCCGACCTGATCCGCGTGGTACAGGGCGATAGCGACCTGATCGCGCAGGGGGGCGGGACGGGCGGGTCCCGGTCCGTCACCACGCAGGCCAATGCGACGCTGGCGATGGTGGATGTGATGATGGCGGCGCTGCGGCCCTATCTGGCCGAGAAGATGGGCGTTGAGCCTGATGTGATCGGTTTTGACGACGAACGCTTCCGTGCGCCGGGGTCGAACCTGACGCCGACTGTGCTGGAGGTGGCCGAGATGGCCGCTGCGGATGGCCGCACGGATCTTCTGGTGCATGAGGCGCGGGCGACCTTGCCGGGGCGGTCCTATCCCAATGGCGCGCATGTGGCCGAGGTCGAGGTGGACCCGGAGACCGGCGTGGTGACGGTGGATCGCTATTCCGTGGTCGATGATTTCGGCAATCTGATCAACCCGGTGCTGGCCGAGGGGCAGGTGCATGGCGGCGTGGCCCAAGGGATCGGGCAGGCGCTGTGCGAGCATGTGGTCTATGATGCGGACGGGCAGTTGCTGACGGCCACCTTCATGGATTACGCGATGCCGCGCGCGACGGACCTGCCGATGTTCGTGTTCGAGACAGAGCCTGTGCCATCCACCGCCAACCCGATGGGGATGAAGGGCTGCGGCGAGGCGGGCACGGTGGGCGCGATGGCGGCCACGGCGAATGCGGTGCTGGATGCGCTGTGGGATGCGGGCGTGCGGCGGGCGGATATGCCCTTCACGCCGCATCGCGTGTGGATGATGCTGAATGAGCAGGGCCGCATGGCGGCGGAGTGATCCGCCGCTTCAGAGATTTTAGCTGCGGGCGCGGATGATGCCTGCGAAATGGTCGAAGAGCGATCCGTTGGCGGCGACGATGTCGCCATGGCTCAGCGGCTCGTGGCCGTCGCGGATGGGACCGACCAGCGCGCCGGCCTCGGTCGCGATCAGCATGCCTGCGGCCAGATCCCAGACCTGCAGCTCACGTTCCCAGAAGCCGTCATAGCGGCCTGCGGCGACATAGGCGAGGTCGAGCGAGGCTGCGCCCCAGCGCCGGACGCCCGCGCATTCGGGCATGAGGCGGGCCAGATCCTGCAATGTGGCGGGCAGGGTGCGTTTCCCGGCAAAGGGGATGCCGGTGGCGAAGACCGCCTCGATCATCTTGGAGCGCCCCGAGACGCGCAGGCGCTTGGAATCGTTCATCCATGCGCCGCTGCCTTTTTCGGCATAGAACATCTCGTCCTTGGCGGCGTCGAAGACGACGGCCGAGACGATCTGGCCTTTGTGTTCCAGCGCGATGGAAATCGCCCAATGCGGCAGGCCGTGGAGGAAGTTGGTGGTGCCGTCGAGCGGATCGACGATCCAGCGGCGGGTCGGGTCCTGGCCTGCAATCTCGCCACCTTCTTCGGCGATCCAGCCATAGGTGGGACGCGCGCCCAGCAGTTCTTCTTTCAGGATCTTTTCGGCGGCCAGATCGGCGCGGGTGACGAAATCGCCCGCCCCTTTCATCGAGACCTGGAGGTTCTCGACCTCGCGGAAATCCTTGACCAGCGACCGGCCCGCCTTGCGTGCGGCCTTGATCATGATGTTGAGATTTGCGCTGCCTTGCATGGTCCGGCTCCTGTTTGTCAGGGCGCGCGTATACGCGCTGGGGGGCTGCTTGCCAAGGGCAGAACGCGCGCGCGATCCGGCTTGCGGAATTGCGCACAGGGCCTGCGTTGCCGCGCACAGGACGTTTGCCATGGGGCTGTCTATATCAGCGGTCGAGCGCCGATCCCTGTGGCGCGCATCATCAACCCTCAAGGAGAGGCCCCCATGACCCAAGCTCGTATCGCCATCGTTTTCTATTCCACCTATGGCACCAACCATCAGGTTGCCCTTGCCGCTGCCGAAGCGGCCAAAGCGGCGGGCGCTGATGTGCGGCTGCGCCGGATCGCCGAGACGGCCCCCGCCGATGTGGTGGCAGGCCAAGAGGCGTGGAAGGCACAACTGGACAAGGTGCAGGACATTCCCGAGGTCAGCCATGACGATATGGAATGGGCGAACGGCTATTTCTTCATCTCGCCGACCCGTTATGGCGCTGTTGCCAGCCAGATGCGCGCTTTCATCGACACGCTGGGCGGGCTTTGGTTTGCGGGCAAGCTGGCCAACAAGACCTTTACGGCGGCGACATCCGCGCAGAACACCCATGGCGGGCAGGAAAGCACCATTCTGGGGCTGTACACGACCGCGATGCATTGGGGGGCGGTGATCGTGGCTCCCGGTTTCACCGATGCGGCTGTGTCCGAGGCGGGCGGCAACCCCTATGGTTTCTCGACCAATGCGGGGGCTTTGGACGACAAGGGCCGCGCGGCCGTCGCGCATCAGGCCAAGCGTCTGGTGGAGATGACCGCCAAGCTGGCGGCGTGATCCGGTTTGCATGATCGGGGCGGGGCTGGCGCGATGCGCTGGCCCCGTTTTGTTTGGGTTTAAGAATTTGCTCTTCCGCGCGACGGCGTGCCGGGCTTAAGCCGCCTGCAAGCGCCGCGCTTCCTCGCCTGCCAGTTTGATGAGGCCGGTCATATAGGGTTTCTCCAGATCCTCGGTCCGAACGGCAGCGTAGAGCCGGCGGGTGATGCCCTGTTCGGTCAGGGGGCGGGTGATGTAATCCGAGGAATACTTGACCTCACGCACCACCCAGTCAGGCAGAACGGCTACGCCGCGGTTCGACGCGACCAGAAGCAGGATCACAGCGGTCAGTTCGGCCTGCCGGATCTGGGCGGGTTCGACCTTGGCGGGGGTCAGAAGCTGGCTGAAGATGTCCAGCCGCGACCGTTCCACCGGATAGGTGATGAGGGTCTGGCCGCGAAAATCCTCGGCCTCGATCCACGGTTTCTGGGCCAAAGGATGCTGGCTGGAGGCCACGAAAACGGGGGCGTAGTCGAATAGCGGCTCGAAGGAGATGCCGGGCAGATCCTCGGGGTCCGACGAGACGACCAGATCGACCTCTTCCTTCATCAGGGCGGGCAGGGCGTCGAAGGCGAGGCCGGGGCGGATATCCACATCCACATCGCCCCATGTCTTGCGGAAGGCTTCCAGCACCGGGAAAAGCCATTCGAAACAGGCGTGGCATTCGATGGCGATATGCAACCGACCCGACTTGCCTTCGCGCAGACCGCTGAATTCCGCTTCCAAAGCAGACACTTCGGGCAGGATGCGCTCGGCCGCGCGCAGCAGGCGCATGCCTGCGGCGGAGAGCTTCAACGGCTTGGAGCGGCGCACGAAGAGTTCGACCCCCGCCTGATCCTCAAGCCCCTTGATCTGATGGCTGAGGGCGGATTGGGTCATGTTCAGAAGGTCGGCGGCGCGGCCCAGACCGCCCGCTTCATGGATGGCCTTGATCGTGCGCAAATGACGGAACTCGATGTGCATTATGCGGTCTTCCTCATGATGACCTTGAGAATTATGAAGTTGTCTCACATAGTGGCGTTTGCGACAAGAGGACAACCTAGAACAGGAATCGTCATATGAAAACGCCCGCTGTCTCGTTTGAATTCTTCCCGCCGCAGAATCTGGAGGCGTCGTTCCGCCTGTGGGATACGGTGCAGGTTCTGGCGCCGCTGGCCCCGCGTTTCGTGTCGGTGACCTATGGGGCCGGTGGCACGACGCGCGACCTGACGCGCGATGCCGTGGCGACCTTGCACAAGGCAAGCGGGCTGAACGTGGCGGCGCATTTGACCTGCGTGAACGCGAGCCGCGAAGAAACGCTGGCGATTGCCGACAGTTTCGCTGCCGCCGGTGTGAAAGAGATCGTGGCGCTGCGCGGCGATGCGCCCAAGGGCAGCGACGGCTTTCGCGCGCATCCCGAAGGGTTTGCGTCGAGCGTCGAGTTGATCGCGGCGCTGGCCGAGACCGGCAAGTTCACCATCCGTGTGGGGGCCTATCCCGAAAAGCACCCCGAGGCGCGCGACACCGCCGCTGATGTCGATTTCCTCAAGCGCAAGCTGGATGCGGGGGCAAGCGAGGCGTTGACGCAGTTCTTCTTCGAGGCGGAGACATTCTTCCGTTTCCGCGATGCCTGCGCCAAGGCAGGGATCACGGCCCCGATCATTCCGGGTATCCTTCCCATCGAAAACTGGGTCGGTGCGCGCAAGTTTGCCCTGCGCTGCGGCACATCGGTGCCCGCATGGCTGGATGAGGCCTTTGACAAGGCGATCCGTGACGGGCGGCAGGACCTGCTGGCCACGGCGCTGTGCACCGAGCTGTGCAGCGAGTTGATCGAAGGTGGCGTGGATGCGCTGCATTTCTATACGCTGAACCGCCCCGAGCTGACCCGCGATGTCTGCCATGCGCTGGGCGTGACCCCGAAGGTGCAGCTGGAAAACGTTGCGTAACAGGGTCTTGCCGGTTCCGCCCTTGCGCGCCAATCTGGTCGCGCAACTGGGAGAGCCGTCATGATCAATCGTCGCATCGCCACCCGTCCGGAAGAGCTGGCCAGCCCCGAGGAGATGCTCTCGCGTTCGGGGCTGGAGTTCATGCAGGACATGCTTGCCGGGCAATTGGCAGGACCGCCCATCGGGGCCACGCTGAACTATTGGCCCGACAGCGTGGCGGATGGCGAGGTCGTCTTTGTCGGCGCGCCGCTGTTTGAACATACCAACCCGATGGGCACGGTGCATGGTGGCTGGTATGGCACGGTGCTGGACAGTTGCATGGCCTGCGCCGTGATGACCAAGGTGCCCAAGGGCTCGGTCTATACCACGCTGGAATACAAGGTGAGCATCCTGCGCTCGATCCCCATCGGGATGCAGGTGCGTGCCACGGGACGGGTGCAGCATGCGGGCCGCTCCACCGGGGTGGCCGAGGGCGAGATCCGGGGGATCGAGGATGGCAAGCTCTATGCCACCGGCACCACGACCTGCATCATCATGAAGATGACCCCGTCTTAAGCTGGTTTGCGGTCGGAGGGGTGATTGACCCCGTCCACCCATGGCACAGGGTCCAGATCACGCGGGTTCACGCCCTCAAGACAGGCGGCGTTCACGCCGAATTGGTTGGGGTTCGACCGGCGCTGGTGATGGGTATAGATGCCGCAGGTCTTGCAGAACCAGTGTTTCGCCGCCCCCGTGCCCCATCGATAGAGCGTCAGGTTGTCCGCCCCTTTCAGAATCGTGATTCCGTCCAGCGGCGCAGAGACCGCGATGGCCCCGCGTCTGCGGCAGAAGGAACAGTCGCAGCGCCGCGCCGTGGCAAGGCCGTCGGACAGGTGGACGGAGAGTTCCACCGCGCCGCAATGGCAGGTCAGGCGGTGTGGCGCGCTCATCGCCGCCGCCCGCTGCGGGGGATGTCGGTGATCCGGGGCGGGGGCGTGCCGTTGACGCGCCGCCCGGCTGTCGGGATGGAGCTGCGCACCATGCGATACTGCGCCTCGGGGTGGGGCGGATGGCCTTGGGTGCGGTTCCAGTAGGCCGGGCCGCCGCGCGCGAGCCACAGGGGCGCGATCAGCGCGAGCCCGACCAGAAAGCCGCCCGCATGGGCCCAGTAGGCCACGCCGCCCGCCTGCGGATCGACGCCCACGCCATTGAAGAGTTGCAGGCCGAACCAGATGCCCAGCATGATCCAGGCCGGCACGGGGAAGATCTTGAAGAACACGATGAAGATGAACAGCACATCCACCCGCGCCTTTGGGAACATCAGCAGATAGGCCCCCATCACGCCCGCGATGGCCCCGGATGCGCCGACCGTCGGGACCATCGATCCGGGGGCAGATATCACATGCGCCGCCCCCGCCAGCAGGCCGCAGAGCAGGTAGAATCCCAGGAAGCGTGTATGGCCCAGCTCTTCTTCCAGATTGTCGCCGAAGATATACAGAAACAGCATGTTGCCACCCAGATGCATCAGCCCGCCATGCAGGAACATCGAGGTGACGAGCGTCAGCCAGTCCGATCCGGCGGATACGCGGGCTGGGATCATGGCATAGGTGCCGAAGAAGGCATTGATCGCGCGCGCGTCCGACATGAGCGGCCAGTAGCTGACAAAGACCAGCACGTTCACCACGATCAGCGCGTAGGTGACATATGGCGTCTTTTGCGAAGGGTTGTGATCACGGATGGGAAACATGCCGCCACGATTGAAGGTTTTGCCGGCTGCGTCAAGCGCGCTTCAGTCAGGGCCGGGCAGGGGCGGCGGCGAGGCGTGATCCGTCACGCCTGCGCTTTACACCGCCCGGTCATTGGCTATTGTCCGCCCACCTGTCCCGCGCGCCCGCGTGGTGGAATGGTAGACACAGGAGACTTAAAATCTTCAGGCCGCAAGGCCGTGCCGGTTCGAATCCGGCCGCGGGCACCAGTGGGACAGGATTTCAACCCAGCCAGACGTCCAGAAACAGCATCAGCACAAGACCGATGGCGAGGCCGAGTGTGGCGCGGTTCTGGTGGCCTGCGCGGTGGGTTTCGGGGATGATCTCGTGGCTGATGACATAGAGCATCGCGCCTGCGGCAAAGGCCAGACCCCAAGGCAACAGCGGTTCCGACAGCCGCACGACACTGGCGCCCAGCAACCCTCCGACGGGTTCGACCAGGCCGGTCAGGGCGGCGATCCCCCAGGCGCGCTGCCTGCTGTAGCCCTCGCCCAGCAGGGCGACGGCGACGGCCAGCCCCTCGGGGGCGTTCTGCAGGCCGATGCCGATGGCCAGTGGCAGACCGCCCTCCATCCCGCCCGCGCCGAAGCCCACGCCCACGGCCAGGCCTTCGGGGACATTGTGGATGGTGATGGCGAAGATGAACAGCCAGACACGGCGCAGGGATGCGGCCTCCGGCCCTTCGCGGCCGCTGCGGAAATGCTCGTGCGGCAGGCGTTCATTCAGAAGCGCGACGGCCCCCATGCCCAGAAGGATGGACAGGCAGACGATGGCGGCGGGCAGGGCGTCGTTGTCATGCCGCGCCTCTGCTGCGGCGAGGGCCGGAATGATCAGCGAAAAGAACGAGGCCGCCAGCATGACACCGGCGGCAAATCCCAGCAGCAGATCCCGGTTGGCCCGTGACGGGACCCGCCCGAACAGCACCGGGATGGCACCGGCTGCCGTCATCAGACCTGCTGCAAGGCTGCCCAGAAAGCCAAGCGCCACAGGTGACAGGGTGTCCAAGATGGGTCCTTTCCGCGATCCTCAGGGGGTGATCCTGCGGACCGGCCCCTGTGCGTTGCCATGCAGGTAGCGCATTTTCCGGTCAAGGTCCATGAGATCGGCCCCTTGCGCGTTGCCTCGGCTGGCAGGCTGCGGGATGTCGTTGCCTTGTCGCAGAACTGTCACCCGACTGTTGCGATGGCGGGTGATGCTGCGCGCAAAACGACGAGGAGCAGCAGGCATGCGCGATCCGGTGCGGTTGCATAGAACCCTTTTCCTGTCAGACCTGCATCTGGGGGCCTTGGGCAGCCGGGCCGATCTGATCCTGTCCTTTCTGCAGGCCAACAGGGCCGAGACCTATGTTCTGGTGGGGGATATCCTGGATCTGTGGCAGCCGCTTCTGCCGCATTGGACGGATGAGGCGCAGCAGGTGCTGCACCATCTGCGCGCGCGGCAGCAAGGCGGGGCGGTGATCCACTATCTGCGCGGCAATCATGATCCTGAGCCGGACGATGCCCCCGCCGACAAGCGGTTGGGTGTGGCGGCGGTCGATGCGCTGATCCATCACGGCAAGGATCAGCGCCGCTATCTGGTCCTGCATGGCGATGTGGTGGATGCGCGGATCGTGCGCTCGCATGGGATGACGCGGCTGGGCAGCCGGATCGACCATCTGTTGCGGCGGCTGGACCGGGGGCTGTCGCGCCTGCGGCGCGGCACGCCGCCCGAGGCGCGCAGCACGATCGAGGCGCTGCTGGCCGGGGTGAATGCCATGCTCTATCGCGGGCGGCGGCATGAGCGGCGGCTGATCGCCATGGCGCGCGCGCATGGGGCGGATGGGGTGATCTGCGGTCATTTCCACATTGCGGATCTGCACGACCGGCATGGCATGATCTATGCCAATTGCGGCGACTGGCTGGATAGTATGACGGCCTTGGCGGAGGGGCATGACGGGTCGCTCCAGCTTGTATCGGCGCGTGCGGTCGCGGGCGATGTGGGAAGCGCCGCGCCTGCGCTGGATGTGGAGCGTCTGGCATGAGCGCGGCGGGACTTGTGGCGCTTGGGGCGGTGGTTCTGATGGTGGCGCATCTGCTGGTGCTGGGGGTGTATTGGCGGCGGCTGGCGCGGTCGGTCGCGCCGGGGGAGGGCGTGATCGGTCAGCCTTTCGTCACCTTGTTGCGGCCCGTCTGCGGGCTGGACCCGTTCGAGACCGAGACGCTGCGGTCATCCTTCCGGCAGGATTACCCGCGTTATGAGGTGATTTTCTGTGCGCAATCCCGCGATGATCCGGTGATCGGTCTGGTCCGTCGCCTGATGGCGGAACATCCGCATGTGCCCGCGCGGCTGCTGGTGGGGGATGACCGTGTGACGGGCAATCCCAAGCTCAACAATGTCTGGAAGGGCTGGCAGGCGGCGGGGGCTGACTGGATCTGCATGACGGACAGCAACCTGTTGTTGCCGCGCGATTATCTGTCAAGGGTCGTGGCCGCGTGGGGGCCAGAGACAGGGCTGGTGTCGGCACCGCCCGTGGGCCTTCGCGCCAAGGGGCTTGGCGGGTCTTTGGAATGCGCCTTTCTGAATGGCAATCAGGCGGTGCTGCAATATGCGGCGGACAGTCTGGGCATGGGGTTCGCGCAGGGTAAGACGCTGTTTTTCAACAAGCCCTTGCTGGAGGCGGCGGGCGGGTTGCGCCTGCTGGGGCGGCGGCTGGCCGAGGATGCGGCCGCGACACAGGTCATTCGTGGACTGGGGCGGCGCGTGACGCTGGTGCCGCTGCCCTTTGCGCAGCCCATCGGCACGCGGTCCTTGGCGCAGGTCTGGGCGCGGCAGTTGCGCTGGGGGCGGGTGCGGCGCGATGCCTTTCCGGCGTTGTTCCTGTGCGAGATCTTCAATGGCGGCGTGGTGCCCATTGCCATGGCCGTTGCATCTGTGGTGCTGTCTGGCGGGCCTGCGGCGCTTGGCCTTGGCTATGCGGCCCTGTGGTATCTGGCCGAGGCATGGCTGGTGCGGCGGGCCGGCTGGCCGCTGGGCTGGCGGGGCGTGGTGGCGATGCTGTTGCGTGATCTGATGATGCCCGCCCTGTGGGGAGCGACCTATGCCCGGCGGGGGTTCGACTGGCGCGGCACGCGGCTTGCGCCGCAGGCGGTCACTGGCCCGGTGGCGGCGGCATGACCGCATGACCGAGGCCGAGATCGGCATCCTGATCCGCGACTACGGGCTGTTCATCATCGCCCCGCTGGCCGTGCTGGAGGGGCCTGTGGTGTCGGTCGTGGCAGGCTATCTGGTCAAGCTGGGGTTGCTTGGGGCACCGCTGAGCTTTGTCGTGCTGGTGCTGAGTGATCTGTTGGGGGATGTGATGCTCTACTCCTTGGGGCGACAGGGGCGCGCACGGGTGGCCTTGCCCTGGTTGTCGGCCCTTGGCGTGACGCGGCGGCGGCTGGCGCGCCTGTTGCGGGCCTTTCGGGTCAGGGGGGGGCGCATCCTGATCCTTGGCAAGCTGACCCATGCGGCAGGCTTTGCCGTGCTGCTGGCCGCTGGCATGGCGCGGATGCCCTTCGCCCGGTTTCTGGGGTTGAGCCTGCTCGCGACGCTGCTCAAGGTCGCGGTTCTGATGGCGCTGGGCTGGTTCTATGGCCGTGTCGCGAACCGCGTGGGCAACTGGGTGCTGGCGGGCAGTCTGTTGCTGGTCCTGTGTCTGCTGGGGCTGTGCGCAGGCTATCTGATCCGTCGCAGACGGAGCGTTGCATGACAGCGGGCCTCACCTGCCTGATCCCTGCCCATAACGAGGCGCCGCGCATCGCAGGGGTGCTGGACGTCGTGATGGACCATCCGATGATTGCGCGGGTGATCGTGGTCGATGACGGATCGACGGATGAGACAGCCGCCGTGGCGGAGAAAGCCGGGGCCTTTGTTCTGCGCCTGTCGCCCAATCGCGGGAAATCCGCAGCGATTGCGGTGGGTCTGGCCGAAGTGATGACCAGCCATGTCCTGCTGCTGGATGCGGATCTGACCGGGTTGCGCGCCGGGCATCTGTCCGGCCTGATCGCCCCTGTGCAGGCGGGGCGGGCCGATGTCACGCTGTCGCTGCGGGCCAATGCGCCGCGCCTGTGGCAATGGCTGGGCGTGGATTACATCACAGGCGAGCGGGTCTTGCCGATGGCGATGCTGACACCCTGTCTGGAGCAGATCGCGGCGCTGCCGCGCTTTGGGCTTGAGGTGTTTGTGAACACGCGGATCAAGGCGGCCGGGCTGCGCGTGGCCATCGTGGCCTGGCCCGGTGTGGCCAGTCCCGCCAAGGGGATCAAGCGGGGATGGTGGACGGGTCTTGTGGCGGATGCTGCGATGATCCGTGACATTCTGCGCACGGTCTCGGCCGCGACCGTTCTGCGGCAGATCCTTTATCTGCGTTCAAGCAGAGGTTGATATTGCCCGCGCTTTCGGATGGGATGGCAGGGTAACATCTGTGGTTTCGCGTTTCGGTCGCTTTGATGGCGCAGCCGTGATCCTTGACAGTCTGGCCCCGCAGTCGCGCGTCCGACATGCTCTGCCTGAGGGAGAGGGCTGATGCAGGGGGATGAACCATTGCCGCGCGGACTTGCGCCGGATCGCCTGCGCCGCCGCATCGACCCGGCCACGCTGGGGTTCGAGACGACCGAGTCGCTGGAGGTGTTGCACAGCCTCATCGGGCAGGACCGTGCGATGCAGGCGATCCGGCTGGCCGCCGGGATCGGGCATCGCAGCTTCAACCTGTTCGTGGTCGGCCCTTCGGGCACCGGGCGGCACAGTGCGGTGCAAAGCGTGCTGGCGCAGGAGGCGGCGGCGCGGCCCGTGCCCTGCGACTGGGCCTATGTCAACAATTTCGAGGATGAGCAGAAACCCCGCGCGCTGAAACTGCCCACCGGGCAGGCGCAGCGGTTGCGCGCCGAGATGGAGGATCTGGTCGATGATCTGGGCGCGGAAATCCCCGCTCTGTTCGAGGGCGAGGACTATCAGGCGCGGCGCAAGGCGCTGGAGAATGACTTCGCCGAGGCCGGGTCGGTCCGGATGCAGGAGTTTGCCGCAAGGGCCAAGGCCGAGGATGTGGGGCTGGTGAGCACGCCCACCGGCTTTATGGTCACGGCGATCCGCGAGGGCGAGGTGATCGACAAGGAGGCGTTCGACAAGCTGCCCGCCGAGGAACAGGCGCGGATCGAGGAAAAGATCGCCCGTTTCCAGAAGGAGCTGACCTCCATTCTGGAGGACGCGCCCGCCTTGGTGCGGGCGCATCGACAGCGTGTCATCGCCCTGCATGCCAGCATGGCCGAACAGGCAGTGCAGCAGCGCATCCACGAGGCGCGCGCGCAGTTTGCGGGTATCGACAGCGTGCAGCATTACCTGACCGAAGTGGCGCAGGACATGATCCGCAACGCCGAGTTGTTCCTTGAGGCGCATGCTCAGGGGCGGGATGGGCCGTTCCCCGCCGGGATCCGCAAGGTGCATCGCGAGCCGCAGTTCAGCCGCTATGTCATCAATGTCATGGTGTCCCATTCGGGCGAGGATGGCACAGGCGCGCCGCTGGAGACCGAGGAGCTTCCCACCCTGAACCGTCTTGTGGGGCGGATCGAGAATATCGCGCAGATGGGGGCCTTGATGACGAATTTCACCCTGATCCGCCCCGGCGCTCTGCACCGGGCCAATGGCGGGTTTCTGGTGCTGGACGCGCGGCGTATCCTGTCGGAGCCTTTCGCGTGGGAGGCGTTGAAGCGCAGCCTGCAACATCGGACCATCGCCATCACGTCGATGGCGGAGCGATTGAGCCTTGTGCAGACATTGTCGCTGGAGCCGGATCCGATCCCGCTGGATGTGCGCGTGGTGCTGGTGGGCGAGCGGATGCTCTACGCGCTTCTGGTGATGCTGGACCCGGACTTTTCGGAACTCTTCAAGTTGCAGGCCGATTTCGAGGAGGATTTCGCGCTGACGCCGGAGAATGCGGTGCTTTTCTCGCGGCTTCTGGCCTCGTTCATCCGGCGTGAAGGGTTGCGGCCGTTGAATGCTGCCGCCGTGGCCCGGTTGCTGGAGGAAGCCTTGCGCCGCGCCGAGGACAGCGAGAAGCTGTCTCTGCATCTGGGCGCGCTGGCCGATATCCTGCGCGAGGCGGAACATTACGCCTGTGCGAGGCTGGATTGCGAGGGCGAGGCCGCCCCGGTTGCGGTCGAGGATATCGAAAAGGCGTTGGTCGCGGCCGAGCATCGCAACGCGCGCATCCGTGACCGGATGCAGGAGGCGGTGACGCGCGGCACGATCCTGATCGACACGGATGGCGCGGTGGTGGGCCAGATCAACGGGCTTTCCGTGGCGCAGATCGGGACGTTCCGGTTTGGGCGTCCGTCGCGGATCACGGCGCGGATGCGGATGGGCGCGGGCAAACTGGTGGATATCGAGCGCGAAGTGGAGTTGGGCGGGCCGGTGCATTCCAAAGGTGTGCTGATCCTGTCGGGCTATCTGGCGGCCACCTATGCGCAGGATGTGCCGTTCTCGCTGCATGCCAGCCTTGTGTTCGAGCAAAGCTATGGCGGGGTGGATGGCGACAGCGCCTCATCGGCGGAACTATATGCGTTGCTGTCGGCCTTGTCGGACCTGCCGATCCGGCAGGGTTTGGCCGTGACCGGGTCGGTCAATCAGGCCGGGCAGGTGCAGGCGATTGGCGGGGTGAATGAGAAGATCGAAGGGTTTTTCGACATCTGTGCCGCCCGGGGGCTGACAGGCGATCAGGGCGTGCTGATCCCTGCCGCCAATGTGCCGCATCTGATGCTGCGCCCCGATGTGGTGCAGGCTGTGGCGGAGGGCCGGTTTCGTGTTCTGCCCGTGGCCCGCATCGACGAGGGGATCACGCTTTTGACCGGGGTTCCGGCGGGGGCGCGTGGAGCGGATGGAACATGGCCCGAGGGCAGCGTCAATGCGCGGGTCGAGGCGCGGCTGTCCGCCTTTGCCTTGGCACGCCAGCGCTTTGGTCGCGACAAGGGCGGCGATGGCGGCGATGGCGGAACGCCCGCGCCTTGATCTGGGTCAGGGCGCGGGGTCGATCCGCAATCTAGCATCGGACCGGTGTGAAAGCGGCTTCGGCAAGTTGCGTTCCAGATGCAGGTTTTGATCTGGTCAGCCATTGTGCCGGAATCTAATATTCACTATATGGAATATGAAGGCGATCCCCGGCGGGTTCGCGTGGTTTTCATGGAGGCGCAAATGAAAGCGCAAGTCTTTGCTCTGGTTGGCTTTCTGGCCTTCTCACCGGCGGCATTCGCCGAATCCCTGACCGTGACCGCTCAGCCCGTCACCGATTGGAAAGCCGTCTATGGCCAGATCGAGGCGCAGACCCGATTGCCCGCCCGGGCGCGGCTGGGGGGCACGCTGGTGTCTCTGAACGCGGTGGAAGGCGACCGGGTCGAGGCGGGGCAGGTGCTGGCCCGCGTGGTCGATGACAAGCTGGACCTGCGCCTGCGCGCCGTCGACGCGCAATTGCAATCGCTGCAATCGCAGTTGGAGAACGCGCAGAGCGAACTGGAGCGTGGCGAGGCGTTGTTGCAGCGGGGCGTCACGACGGTGCAACGGCTGGATGCGCTGCGCACGCAGGTGGATGTGCTGACCGGGCAGATCGAGGCGACCCGCGCCGAACGCTCGGTCGTCGAGCAGCAGGCGACCGAGGGCGATGTGCTGGCCCCGATTGCGGGCCTGGTGCTGACAGTCCCCGCCGCAGCGGGTGCTGTCGTCATGCCGGGCGAGGCGGTGGCGACCATCGGGGGCGGCGGGTTCTTTCTGCGTCTGGCCATTCCCGAACGCCATGCCCGTGCGCTGAATGAGGGCGATGCGATCGAGATCGACGGCGCAGGCGACGGGGCGACGGGGCGTCTGGCGCGTGTCTATCCGCAGATCGAGAATGGCCGCGTGATTGCCGATGTGGCGGTCGAGGGGCTGGATGAGGCTTTTGTCGATGCCCGCGTTCTGGTGCGGCTGGCCGTGGGGCAGCGTGAGGCGCTGTTGGTGCCGGAAAGCGCCGTGACCACCCGTGCCGGTCTGGATTTCGTGACGGTCGAGGGTGTGCATCAGGGCGAACGGGCCGTCATGTTGGGCCAACGGCATGAACAGGACGGCACCGTCATGCGCGAGGTTCTGTCGGGTCTGACGGAAGGTGAAACGGTGGTGGTGAAATGAGCGACAAACCCCAGTCTCTGGGCATCGCGGGGAACCTGACCAAGGGTTTCATCCGCTCGCCCCTGACCCCGCTGATCATGCTGGCGGCGCTGGCCATGGGTCTGATCGCGCTGATGGTTGTCCCGCGCGAGGAAGAGCCGCAGATTTCGGTGCCGATGGTGAATATCCTGATGCAGGCACCGGGGCTGAAGGCCGAGGATGCGGTGCGGCTGGTGTCCGAACCGATGGAGACCATCGTCAAGGCGATCAACGACGTCGAGCATGTCTATTCGCAGACCATGGATGACGGCGCGATGATCACTGCACGGTTCAACGTGGGCACCTCCTCGGACGCGGCGATCCTGCGCGTGCATGAAAAGGTGCGGGCCAATATGGACCGCATCCCCGTTGGTATTCCCGAGCCGCTGATCATCGGGCGGGGCATCGATGATGTGGCGATCGTGACGCTGACCCTGACGGCCGCTGAAGGGGCCGAGGTCAGCGCCAATGACCTGACGCGGTTGGCGCGCGAATTGCGGGCCGATCTGTCGAAGGTCGAGGATGTGGGCCTGTCTTATATCGTGGGCGAGGCGAACGAGGCGATCCGCATCGCGCCCGATCCCGAACGCATGGCGCTGTATGGCGTGACGCTGCAACAACTGGCGGGCAAGGTGCAATCGGCCAACCGCACGATGAATGCAGGGCGCATCCGTGACGGGGGCGACCAGATCGGGCTGGTGGCGGGGCAAAGCCTGACGGCACCCGCAGAAATCGCGGGGCTGCTTCTGACCACGCGGGACGGGCGGCCCGTCTATGTGGGCGATGTGGCGGCGATCGAATTTGTGCCCGACATGTCCGACCGGATCGTTGCCCATGTGACCCGTGCCGAAGATGGCACAATCACGCGCAGCCCTGCCGTGACGCTGGCTTTTGCCAAGCGGGCCGGGTCCAATGCCGTGGTGGTGGCCGAGGAGATACTGGGGCGCACCGCCGCGCTGCAAGAGACGCTGATCCCGGACTCCGTGGCGGTCGAGATCACGCGCAACTATGGTGAAACGGCCAAGGAGAAAGCAGATACGCTGCTGCTCAAGCTGTTTCTGGCGACCTTGTCGATCATCGTGCTGACGCTGGTGGCGATCGGCTGGCGCGAAAGCATCGTGGTGGCGGTGGTCATTCCGGTGACGATCCTGCTCACGCTCTTTGGCGCGTGGATCATGGGCTATACGCTGAACCGGGTGTCTCTGTTCGCGCTGATCTTCTCGATCGGGATTCTGGTGGATGACGCCATCGTGGTGATCGAGAATATCGCCCGCCATTGGGGGATGAAGGACGACCGCGACCGCGTGACCCGCGCGATTGACGCGGTGGCCGAGGTGGGCAATCCCACGATTGTGGCCACGCTGACGGTGGTGGCCGCACTTCTGCCGATGCTCTTCGTGTCGGGGCTTATGGGCCCCTATATGAGCCCCATTCCGGCGGTGGCCTCGGCCGCGATGATCATTTCGTTCTTCATTGCGGTGATGGTGACGCCCTGGCTGATGGTCAAGATCGCGGGCAAGGCCCCGATGCATGGGCATGGTGGCGAGGATGGCGGCTTTCTGGGGCGTTTGTTCACCCGCGTCGCGCGGCCCGTGCTGGCGACCAAGGGGCGCAGCCTGACCTTTCTGCTGGTTACCGCGGCGCTGTCCTTTGGCTCGCTTGGTTTGCTGTATACGCAGCATGTGACGGTCAAGCTGCTGCCATTCGATAACAAGAAGGAACTGGCCGTGGTGATCGACATGCCCGAGGGCACGTCGGTCGAGGCGACGGATGGCGTGGCGCAATCGGTGGCGCGTGTTGCGATGGGCCTGCACGAGGTCGTCAGCGTGCAGACCTATGCCGGGACATCCGCGCCGTTCAATTTCAACGGCCTGGTGCGGCATTACTTCCTGCGGGCCGAGCCGCATATGGGCGATGTGCAGATCAACCTGTCCGAGGTGGGCCATGGTGCGCGGTCGAGTCACGAGATTGCGCTGGAGCTGCGCGAGGCGCTGAAGGCGCTGGACCTGCCGGAAGGGGCAAGTCTCAAGACGGTCGAACCACCGCCCGGCCCGCCCGTGATGGCGACGCTGTTGGCCGAGGTTTACGGGCCCACGCCCGAGGCGCGGCGCGAGACGGCGCGCAAGTTGCGCGACGCCTTTGAAAGCGTGGATTTCATCGTCGATGTGGATGACAGCTTCGGCAATCCGCCGCGCCGCTTGCGGGCCGTGATCTCGCCCGACGATCTGGAATTCTTTTCGGTACAGGAACAGGATGTGTTCGACACGATCGGCATCCTGAACGGCGAGACGACGGTGGGCTATTCGCATCGCGAGGATGGCCGCCGCCCGATCCCGATCACGGTGGCGCGCGATCTGTCGGACCGGGTGATGGATGAGCGGTTCCTGTCCACGCCCATCCCCGCCAACGTCCTGCCCGGTGCGCGCGGTGTGGTGGAACTGGGCGATGTCCTGCGGATCGAAGAGGAGGTGATGTCCTATCCGATCTTCCGCCGCAACGGCCGCCCCGCCGAGATGGTGATGGCCGAACTGGCCGGGCGGTTCGAGGCGCCTTTGTATGGCATCGTCGAGGTGGGCCGCGCGCTGGACGCGATGGACTGGGCCGAGGGGGAAAAACCCTTGGTCCTGCTGAACGGCCAGCCGATTGACGACAGCCGTCCCACGATCCTGTGGGATGGGGAATGGGAGGTGACATGGGTCACCTTCCGCGACATGGGCGCGGCCTTTGGCGTGGCGCTGCTGGGCATCTATGTGCTGGTGGTGGCGCAGTTCGGATCGTTCCGGGTGCCCTTGGTGGTGCTGACGCCGGTGCCGCTGACGTTTTTGGGCATCATGATCGGGCATTGGCTGTGGGGCGCGCCATTTTCGGCCACGTCGATGATCGGGTTCATCGCGCTGGCGGGGATCATCGTGCGCAACTCGATCCTCTTGGTGGATTTCATCCGCCATACGGACCCGGCAGGCAAGTCGCCGGTGGATATCCTGCTGGAGGCAGGGGCGATCCGGTTCAAGCCGATCCTGCTGACCGCACTGGCTGCGATGTTCGGGGCGACGGTCATTCTGGCTGACCCGATCTTTCAGGGTCTGGCGCTGTCGCTGCTGTTCGGCCTGTTCAGTTCGACCCTGCTGACGGTGCTGGTGATCCCGGCAATCTACCGGGTGTTCAAGACGTGAGGTTGCGCCGGGGGCATGCTGCCCCCGGACCCCCGGCGAGTATTTATGGCAAGATGAATGGGGGCGGGCTTTTCAGCCTGCCTTTTTCAGGTTCGGATGCCGGCGAAGCGGGTCTGCCATTCCTCGCGCTGCTCATCGGTGATCTTGGTGAAAAGCACCTCGGGCACGGTGAAGGCATGGCCTGCGGGCAGGGCGGTCAGCCATGCGCCCAGATCGCCTTCGGGCCATGTGGCGTCTTGCGCCTGCATCGCGCCAAGCATCGCGGCACTTGCATCGGGGATGAAGGGGGCTGACAGCACGGCGTAAAGCCGGATCAGGTTCAGGCCGAGGCGCGTCTGCATGGCGGCGCGGTCGGCATCTTCCTTGATCGTGACCCAAGGCGCGGCGGATTGCAGGTATTCATTGCCCAGCACCCAGATCGCGCGGAGTTCCTGCGCGGATTTGCGCACCTCCATCTCGTCCATGAAAGTTTCATAGGCGCGCAGGCGGGTGGTCAGGGCGTCGATCAGGGCGGTTTCCTGCGGGCCGATCTCGCCGCCTGCGGGGACGGTCTCGCCGAATTTCGACCGGCAGAATTTGGTGATGCGGCTGACGAAATTGCCCAGAACGTCGGCCAGGTCCTTGTTCACGGAAGCCTGGAAATTCTCCCATGTGAACTCGGCATCCGAGGACTCGGGGGCATGGGACAGAAGCCACCAGCGCCAGTAATCGGCCGGCAGGATGGCGAGGGCCTGATCCATGAAGACGCCGCGCCCGCGTGAGGTGCTGAACTGGCCGCCGTCGTAATTGAGGTAGTTGAAGGATTTGATGTAGTCGACCAGCTTCCACGGCTCGCCCGAACCAAGGATGGTGGCGGGGAAAGACAGGGTATGGAAGGGGACGTTGTCCTTGCCCATGAACTGGGTATAGGTGACGTCTTCGGCGCCCTTGTCCGTGCGCCACCAGCGTTCCCATGCGCTGTCGTCCAGCCCTTGGGCGCGCGCCCATTCGGCGCCGCAGGCGATGTATTCGATGGGCGCATCGAACCAGACATAGAAGACCTTGCCCTCCATCCCCGGCCAGTCCTGATCGCCCTTTTTCACCGGGATTCCCCAGTCCAGATCGCGCGTGATGCCACGGTCCTGCAAGCCGTCACCATCGTTGAGCCATTTCTTGGCGATCGAGGTGGTCAGGATCGGCCAGTCGGTCTTGCTGTCGATCCAGTCCTGAAGCTGCTGGCGCATCTCGCTTTGACGAAGATAGAGGTGCTTGGTCGCGCGCTGTTCCAGATCGGTGGAGCCGGAGATGGTCGAGCGCGGGTTGATCAGGTCCACCGGGTCAAGCTGCTTGGTGCAGTTGTCGCATTGATCGCCGCGCGCGCTCTCGAAGCCGCAATTGGGACAGGTGCCCTCGATATAGCGGTCGGGCAGGAAGCGGCCATCGGCCTTTGAATAGATCTGCGTCTCGGACACTTCGCGGATCAGCCCGGCCTCGGCCAGACGGCCTGCGAAATGCTGGGTCAGCTTGTGGTTCTGCGGGCTGGAGGAGCGGCCGAAGTGATCGAAGCTGAGGCGAAAGCCGCGCGCGATTTCAGCCTGGACGGTGTGCATTTCGGCGCAGTAATCGGCAACGGGCTTGCCCGCCTTGGCGGCGGCCAGTTCGGCGGGGGTGCCGTGTTCGTCGGTGGCGCAGAGGAACAACACCTCGTTGCCGCGCCCGCGCTGATAGCGGGCATAAAGATCGGCGGGCAACTGGCTGCCCACGAGGTTGCCCAGATGCTTGATCCCGTTGATGTAAGGGATCGCCGAGGTGATCAGATGCCGTGCCATGTCATCAAGCCTTTGTGCGGTTCGGCCCTTCCTTAGCGCAAGGTGGGCCGGGGTTCCAGCGGGGCGTGCGTGTCAGTCCTCGTCGCGGGCGCGCCCGGTCAGCCGCCCGATCAGGAAAGAGGTGCGCGGGGCCCAGACATAGCGGGTGCGGGTGCGCGCGCTGGGGCGCATGCGCATGCGGATCAGGCCGAAGATCACCAGCACGCCATGGCCTGCGCCGATCATGACGAACATGGCGGAGGGGCCGTAAACCTCGATCAGGGTCGAGGCCATGAGGGGGGCGGCAATTGCGCCGAGCGCGAAGAAGAACATGAGGGCGGCGGAAAGCTCGACCCGTTCCGAGGCATCGGCGAAATCATGGGCATGGGCGGCGGCGACGGAATAGATCGGGAAGGTCGTGGCCCCGAACAGCGTCGCGGTCAAAAGCACGCCTGCGGTGCCCAGATCCCCCGTGAGCGCCGTCAGCGCAGAGCTGGCGATGGAGGCGATGGAGAGCCAGATCAGGACCCAGCGGCGGTCGTATTTATCGGCCAGCCAGCCCACGGGATATTGCGCCAGCGCCCCGCCCGCGACGAAGGCCGACAGGAACCAGGCGATCTGATCGACGGCGAGGCCGACCTCCTGGCCGTAGACGGGACCGACCATGCGGAAGGAGGCGCTGGACAGCGCCGCCACCACCACCCCCGCGGCGGCCAGCGGCGAGCGGGTCACGGCCAGCATCGGGCGCAGGCGCAGGGCGTCGGGGGTTTCAGGCTCGGCGGTGCGGGTCAGGGTGATGGGCAGCAGGGCGGCGCAGCACAGGAGGGCGAGCAGGTTGTAGGAGACGTAAGAGGCCGGCTCCAGCACCGAGATCAGCATCTGTGCCACCAGTGACGCGCCCATATCGACCACGCGGTAGGTGCCCATGGCGCGGCCGCGTGTCTCGTTGGTCAGCTTGGCCTGCAACCAGGCCTCGATCACCGTGTAGCACCCCGCCACGCAGAGGCCGGAGGCCACCCGCATCAGCGCCCAGGCATAGGCGTCGATCACCAGCATATGGGCAAGCAGGCCGATGGCCCCCGCCGCGGTGAAGGCGGCGAAGGCGCGCGAATGGCCGATGGTCCCCATCAGGCGCGGGGCCCACCAGCAGCCGATGAAGAAGCCGAAGAAATGCGCCGAGCCCAGCAGGCCGATCTGCGCGTTGGTGAAATCCAGCGTGATGCCCGACAACGCATCCAGCGGCCCCACGCCCCCGGTCGAGAGCTGGAGCAGGATCACAGACAGAAACAGGGCCGCAAAGGAGATCATCAGGCGCATGGGGCCAGTCCTGCCCATCCGGCCGGGGATGGCAAGAGGGCTTGGCATGTTTTGCGGGCTGTTGCCTGAGTATTTGGGGAAGGATGAAGGGGCGGGGCGTGCGCCCTTCATCGTTCTTCAAATACTCTTCATGCAACTGCGGCCCGGATCGGTCCGGTTGCGGCATGAGTGGGGCCGTGCAATTGCCAGTCGCGGGGCGGGTCTTGCCGTGCGCGCAGGCGGCGCAGGGTCCAGCCTTGCCGGTCGGGCCGGTGGGCGGGGGCCATGTGCCAGCGGGACTCCACCCCCTGCGCGCCGCCATCCTCGGGCGTCAGGATCAGGCCAAGGGGGGCGAAGGCCCCTTCAGCGGCCCCTGTTTCGGCGGCCAGATGCAGGCGACGCACAGGTGTCAGGCCGGGGGGCGCGGGCAGGTCGGCCACGACAAGAGGGGCGGCACCGCTGCGCAAGCATTCCTCCATGCACCAGAGCAGGTCTTCGGGGCGTTTGGGGGACAGATGCAGAAAGCCTTCGGGCCGGGCCAGCCCCACCATCCCATCCGGGTTGGGCCGGTCGGGCAGGTGGCGCGGGGCGATCCAGATCACCGGGCCGGGGCCTTGGCGCTGCACCGCGCCCGCCAGCCAGATGGCAAAGCTGCGCCGGGCGGGGCCGCAGGCTTCGTGCAGGCGGGCCAGCGTCAGGCGGATGTCGCCGGTCAGCATCAGGGCCGGGCGGTCACGCTGCGGGGCGCGGGTCAGAAGGGTGGGGTTGAGGGGAATCGTCATGGTGTCAGTCTAGCATGTTCCTGATTTGTTCCAAATCCCTTTTCGGGGGTGACGCAGCCTGAAAACAGGTTAGGTTCCGCCGCGATCACGTATGAAGGAGACCGATCCGATGAAGATGAATCCGCTGGGCCGCACTGGCCTGATGGTGAGCGAGCTGTGCCTTGGCACGATGACCTATGGCACCCAGACACCCGAGGCCGAGGCCCATCGCCAGATCGAGACGGCGCTGGCGGCGGGGATCAACTTCATCGACACCGCCGAGATGTATCCGGTGAACCCGGTGGCCAAGGAAACCATCGGTCTGACCGAAGAGGTCATCGGCAACTGGCAGGCGGCCAACCGGGGGCGGCGGGGCGAGTATATCCTGGCCACCAAGCACACGGGCGAGGGGATGGCCCATGTGCGCGACGGCGCGCCCATCACATCGGCCACGATTCCGGGGGCGGTGGAAGGATCATTGAAGCGGTTGAAAACCGATGTGATCGACCTTTACCAGTTTCACTGGCCCAATCGCGGATCGTATATGTTCCGGCGCAACTGGGGCTATGATCCTTCATCCCAGAACCGGGCCGAGACCATCGCCCATATGGAAGACACGCTGGAGGCGCTTCAGCGTGAGGTCGAGAAGGGCAATATCCGTCATTTCGGCCTGTCGAATGAAAGCGCATGGGGCACGACCCAATGGGCGCGGATCGCGGATGCGCGGGGCTGGCCGCGTGTCGCCTCGATCCAGAACGAATATTCGCTGATGTGCCGGATGTTCGACACCGATCTGGCCGAGGTGGCGGCGAATGAGGATGTGGGGCTTTTGGCGTTCTCGCCATTGGCGGCGGGGCTGCTGACGGGCAAGTATCAGGGGGGTGTGGTGCCTGACGGGTCACGCCGGTCGCGCACGCCGGATCTGGGCGGGCGGATCACGGATCGCGCCTTTGTCGCGGTGCAAGCCTATCTGGATCTGGCGACAGAGTTCGGGATCGACCCGGTTCATATGGCGCTGGCCTGGGCGGCGGGGCGGCCTTTCATGACGTCTGTGATCTTCGGGGCCAGCACGCAGGATCAGTTGGATCATGTGTTGGCGGGTGCGGGGATGACCCTGCCCGAAGGGCTGGCGGCGCGGATCGACGCGCTGCACCGGGCGCATCCTTTGCCGTATTGATTTCGCCACGACTCGGCTTGACTGTATCCATATTTCCGGTATTCAGGAAATATGGATACAAACCTCGCCATTTCCGCTTTTGCGACCCTCGGCCATGCCGGGCGGTTGTCTGTGTTCCGCCTTCTGATGCGGCACATGCCGCAGGGCGTGCGTCCGACCGAGATCGCGGACGCGCTTGATCTCAAACAGAATACCCTCTCGCACCATCTGGCTGATCTGGAACGGGCGGGGCTGATCCGCGCGACCCGTCAGGGGCGGTCGATTTTCTACAGCGTCGATCTGGAGCGCGCCGGGCAACTTGTTACATTTCTGGTCGATGATTGCTGCCGGGGGCGGCCCGAGATCTGCGCCCATCTTCCGGGGGCCGAGATGTTATCACACACAGGACAGGAGACGAGGATGTTCAACGTATTGTTCATCTGCACCAGCAATTCCGCGCGCTCGATCTTTGCCGAGGCGCTGTTGAACGAGCTGGGGCAGGGGCGTTTCCGCGCCTTTTCCGCTGGCACCATCCCGCGCGGGGTGCCGCATCCACGTGCGATTGCCCTGCTGGACCGGGCCGGGTTCGCCACCGACGCGCTGCGGTCCAAGGACCTGTCGGAATTCGAGGGCGAGGGCGCGCCGGTGATGGATTTCGTCTTTACGGTCTGCGACCGCGCGGCATCGGAGGAGTGCCCGCCCTGGCCCGGCCATCCGCTGAGCGCGCATTGGGGCATCCCCGACCCGGTCAAGGAGACCGGGACCGAGGCGGAGCAGGCGCTGGCCTTTGCCACAGCATTTGACGCCATGCGCCGCCGTATCGCGGCCTTTGTCGCCTTGCCCATGGCCGAGCTGGATCGGATCAGCCTGCAAAAACGCATTGATGACATTGGCCAGGATGCCAATCACAAGGGAATATCCGCATGACCCGTATTGCGCTGAACGGCTTTGGCCGCATCGGAAAATTGCTGCTGCGGGCGCTGGCGGATGACCCCGCGCAGGGGCAGATTGTCCTGCTGAACGATCCGGCGGGACGCCCCGATCAGCATGCGCTGCTGATGGAGTTCGATTCCGTGCATGGCCGCTGGCGCGGGGATATCGCTTTTGACACCGATAGCCTGACCCTGAACGGGCAGCGGATGCAGGTGACAGCTCACAAGCGGATCGAGGATCTGCCGCTGGCGGCGCTGGGCGTCGATCTGGTGCTGGATTGCACGGGCGTGTTCAAGACCGCCGAGAAGGTGGCGCCTTACTATGCGGCGGGGGTCAAGAAGGTGATCGTCTCTTCGCCCGTCAAGGATGGCGGGGCGTTGAACCTTGTCTACGGCGTGAACCATCACCTCTATGATCCGGGGCAGCATCACCTGATCACGGCGGCCAGTTGCACGACGAATTGCCTGGCTCCGGTTGTGAAGGTGCTGCGTGAGGCGCTGGGTATAAAGCACGGATCAATCACGACAATTCACGATGTGACAAATACGCAGACCATCGTGGACAGGCCCGCCAAGGACATGCGCCGCGCGCGGTCGGCCTTGATGAACCTGATCCCCACGACGACCGGAAGTGCCACGGCGATCACGCTGATTTACCCGGAACTGAAAGGCCGTTTGAACGGCCATGCGGTGCGGGTGCCGCTGCTCAATGCCTCGATCACCGATGCGGTGTTCGAGATGGAGCGGGCGACCACGGTGGAAGAGGTGAACGGCTTGTTCAAGGCCGCCGCCGAGGGCGATCTGAAGGGAATTCTGGGCTATGAGGAGCGTCCGCTGGTGTCCTGCGATTATCGCGGCGACCCGCGCTCGGCCATTATCGACGCGCCCTCGACCATGGTGGTCAATGGCACGCAGGTGAAGGTTTACGCGTGGTATGACAACGAGTGGGGCTATACCTGCCGGATGGCCGATATTGCCCGCATGGTTGCGGGGGCGATGTGAGCGCAGCCGCACCCAGCGCCTTGCGCGCCTATGCGGCGGTGACGGCGGCCTATTGGGCCTTCATGCTGTCGGATGGCGCGCTGCGGATGCTGGTGCTGCTGCATTTCAACGGGTTGGGGTTCAGCCCGGTGCAACTGGCCTGGCTTTTCCTGTTGTATGAGGTGGCGGGGATCGTCACCAACCTGTCGGCGGGCTGGATTGCCGCGCGGTTCGGGCTGACGGCAACGCTTTATGCGGGGCTGGGCATTCAGATCGTGGCGCTGGCGGCGCTGGCGCAGTTGGACCCGACATGGACGGTGGCGGCCTCGGTCGCGTTTGTCATGGCGGTGCAGGGGGCGTCGGGCGTGGCCAAGGACCTGTCCAAGATGGCGTCGAAATCGGCGGTCAAGGTCTTGGCCCCCAAGGCGGATGGGGGGCTCTTCCGTTGGGTGGCGCTGCTGACCGGATCGAAGAACGCGGTCAAGGGATTGGGCTTTTTCATTGGCGCGGCGCTCTTGGGGCTGGTCGGGTTCGTGCCTGCGGTCTGGGCCATGGCGGGCGTGCTGGCCGTGATCCTGACGGCGGTGATGCTGTTCATGCCGGCGGGCCTGCCTGCGGGCAAGAAAGAGGCGAAGTTTTCGCAGGTCTGGTCCAAGGATGCCCGCATCAACCGGCTGTCGCTGGCGCGGATGTTCCTGTTTGGGGCGCGGGATGTGTGGTTCGTCGTGGGTATCCCCATCTATTTCCAGTCGGTCCTGTCGGACGGAACGCCCGAGGGGGCGCGGGCTGCGTTTTTCCTGATCGGCGGGTTCATGGCGCTGTGGATCATCGCTTATGGCGCGGTGCAGGCGAGCGCCCCGCGTCTGCTGCGCGCGGCGCTGCGGCCTGAATCCGCGATCGTGGGCCAAGCGATCCGCTGGGCGGGGCTGCTGGTGCCGATCCCGCTGGCGCTGGCGGCGCTGGCCTTTCTGGCGGGGGCGCCAGCGGCTTGGCTGACGGGCAGTCTGGTGGCGGGGCTGTTGCTGTTCGGCTTTGTCTTTGCGATCAATTCGGCGGTGCATTCCTATCTGATCCTGGCCTTCACCAGTGATGCGCGGGTGACGATGGATGTGGGGTTCTACTACATGTCCAACGCGGCGGGGCGGCTGTTGGGCACGCTTCTGTCCGGTCTATCCTATCAGATTGGCGGTGTGCCGCTGTGTCTGGCGACGGCAGGGCTGATGGCCGGGGCAAGCTGGTGGGCGGTGCGGCGCTTGCGCTGAGCCTTGCCGATCGACAGGTATCGCCTTGCGCGACAGGGGCGCGCGCCCCTAGGGTGCGGGGCGGCGATGCGCTGCTCTGCCCTGACAGGAGTTCTGATGCCCATCCTTGCCATCCGTCTGCGCCTTGGCCTGCTGGCGCTGGTCTTGCTGGCAGCCTGTGCGGCCCCGCCCCCCAAGGGCGAGGGATTTCGTGACACAAGCGCGCCCTTCGCCTCGACCCAGCGGTTCGAGACGGAGCGGTTTCTGGGTGAATGGGTGCAGATTGCCGCTTTCGCAACGCCGGAGCAGGTGGTGACGGCAGAGCGGCATCTTTACCGACGCGCCACGACCGGGCAGATCGTGGCCGATGTGACGGGGCCGGATGGCGCGGCAGTGCGGCGCGTCTATGCGCTGGAGGGACCCGGACGCTTGCGCCCGGTGGCACCTGAGGGCGAGGCTCTGTGGGTGCTTTGGGTGGATGAGGGGTTCCGCACCGCCGTTCTGGGCACGCCGTCGGGGTCGCAGGCGTTCATTCTGGATCGCAGCGCGATATCTGCGCCCGACCGTCTGCGCGCGGCGCGTGAGATTTTGGACTGGTATGGCTATGACTTGGCACGGTTGCAAAATGCCCGCTAAGGCGCGGATTTGAGTATTTATGGCAAGATGAAGTCGGCGCGCCTTGGTTATTGAATGCGCGCGCGCAGGTCTTGCAGATGGGTGGTCAGATCGCGGGCCGAGATGCTGGCTTCGCGCACCAGATGGTCGAAATGCTTGGTGAAGGCCTGCACCCTTTCACTGTCGCGGAAGGCCACATAGTTGCGTCCGATATAGAGCACGGCCAGCAGAGGGCCGAAGATCGTTATCGGCGCGGAATAGACGCGGCGCGCATCGAAAAGATAGAGGCGCAGGCCCGGATAGAATTGCCGGTGCAGGTCAAGGAAGCGGTCGATCTGTTCGATCCGGATCGCCTCTGACAGACCGGTGTAGTAGCCGGTGCCGAGGGCGAAGCTTTCCATCTCGTGCAGGGGCAGGGCGATCTCGTAATCGGAATGGGCCCCGCGCATCCAGTTCAGCCGGTCCTGCGAGGCGTTGATCGCCTGTTCCGTCGTGCGGCCCAGATGGGGGGTATATTCCCAGTCCAGCAGGCTATGTGTCTTGAGCATGTCGGGCAGGCCAGCGGGGACGTGGCGGATCTTGTAGCCCGCCGCCTCGCGGTGCCAGCTGAAGATCTGTTCATCCACCAATGCGCGCGGCGCTTCGGTCAGCGAGAGCGATGTGGCCAGCAGGTCGGCGGCGCTTTCGGGCCTGTCGGACAGTGACAAAAGCCAGTCTGCCGACACGCCGAGAGCGGCGGCGCATTCGCCCACCACCTGCGCATTGGGAAGACGCGCGCCGGTATCGGACAGAAGCTGCGACACGGTCGAGCGATCCACGCCGATCTGGCGGGCCAAGGCGCTCTGGCTCAGGCTCCGGCGTTCCATCGCGGTGGCGAGGCGCTGGCGGAATTGTGTGGCGCGCTGGCGTTTGTCGATAATATCTCTCATTTGGTGATCTTTATCACATTTGTCGAGAATTGTTAATCATATTCAGAATACACACAGGGCCTGCGGCGGCGTAGGTCTGGGGAAATGCAAAGAAGTCAGTCAGATATGGGCAATACCTCGTTTCGCGCTGGGGCTCGGGCGGTCGAATGGCCGACGCTGACCCTTCTGGGGATATGTTATGCGGTCTGGGGAATCGGCACCACCTTGGCGGCGGGCTGGTTCCTGCCCTTGGGCATGGTGATGGTCGCGCTGGCGGCAGCGCTGCATTCCTCGCTTTGCCATGAAGCGCTGCACGGGCATCCGACGCGGGCCAGGTGGTTGAACGAGGCGCTTGTGTTTCCGGCGCTGACGCTGTGGATTCCCTATCTGCGCTTTCGCGACACTCATCTGGCGCATCATCAGGATTCGATCCTGACCGATCCCTATGACGATCCCGAGAGCAATTATCTGGACGCCGGAGTCTGGGAGCGGCTGTCACCCGTGACACAGGCAATCCTGAACCTGAACAACCGGCTGATCGGGCGGTTGCTGATCGGTCCGCTGGTGGGGCAGGTGGCCTTCATGGCGGGCGATTGGCGCGCAATCCGGGGTGGCGACAGGGCGGTCTTGCGCGGGTGGCTGTGCCATATCCCGGCGCTGGGTCTGGTGGTGTTCTGGATGGCGGCGCTGGGGCAGATGCCGGTCTGGGCCTTCCTGCTGTCCAGCTATGCGGCGCTGTCGATCCTGAAGATCCGCACGTTTCTGGAGCATCAGGCCCATCTGCGCGCACGTGGCCGCACTGTGATCATCGAGGATCGTGGCCTGCTGGCGTTCCTGTTTCTGAACAACAACCTGCATGTGGTGCATCACATGCATCCCAAGCTGCCGTGGTATCGCTTGCCGGCCCTCTATTTCGCGAACCGCGCGCGGTATCTGGCCCGCAATGACGGCTACATGTTCCGCTCTTATGCCGAGGTGTTTCGCCGTTATCTGTTCAAGGCCAAGGATCCGGTGCCACATCCCCTCTGGCGTCGCCCCTGATTTGCGGGCATGACAGCGCCCATGGAAACATGGGTCATCGCCACTGTCCTTGCTGCGGGGTTTCAGACCGCGCGATTCATGCTGCAAAAACAGCTGAGTATGGGGGCCTTGTCCACGGCGGGCGCGACCTTTGCGCGGTTCATCTATTCCTCGCCCTTGCTGCTGCTGCTGGTCGCGGTCTATCTGGCTCTGCGCGGTGTGCCGATGCCGGCGCTGTCGGGGCTGTTCTGGGTTTATGCGCTGCTGGGCGGGCTGGGGCAGATCCTGGCCACGATCTGCGTGGTGGCCCTGTTCCGCGAGCGCAATTTTGCGGTGGGGATCACCTTCAAGAATACCGAAGTTGTGCTGACCGCCTTTGCCGGGCTGCTGGTATTGGGCGAGGCGGTGACGCCTGCAGGACTGGCGGCGATCCTGCTGGGGCTGGTGGGAGTGCTGGTCCTGTCGGGCACGCCGGGGCTGACCGGGAACTGGCTGCGGCGTCTGGCGTCACGCGCGGCGGGGCTGGGGCTGCTGGCGGGGGCGTTGTTCGCGGTGTCGAGCGTGGCCTATCGCGGGGCGTCGCTGGAACTGGCCAGCGATGATCCCTTCCTGCGGGCGATGGTGACGCTGGCAGCGGTGACCGCGTCGCAGACCATCGCGATGACGCTCTGGCTGCGCTGGCGCGAGCCGGGGCAGATCCGTGCGGTCGTGTGTGTCTGGCGTCGCGCGGTCTGGATCGGGCTGACCTCGATGGCCGGAAGCCTGTGCTGGTTCACCGCCTTCACCTTGCAGAACGTGGCCTATGTCAAGGCGGTGGGGCAGGTCGAGCTGATCTTCTCGCTGGCCGCGTCCATCCTGTTCTTCAACGAGAAATTCACCCGGCGCGAGGCGGTGGGCATCGCGCTGATCAGTGCGAGCGTCCTGTCATTGGTCCTATTCCTTTAAGACGCAGGAAGAGGCTTTCCTCTTCGCTGTTCTTGAAGAAGGGCACAGAGGCGGGCGGTTCGGTCTCACGCGCGCGGGCCGCGACCTCGGCCAGAACCACTTCGGTGATGAAGGGCAGGTCGAATTCGCGCACACGCGGCAGCGGTATCCATTGCAGATGTGAAAGCTCGTCGCAGGCAGCGCTGAAATCATCGGGGTCCGAGGCCAGATCGTCGGCATCCACCAGAAAGAAGCGCGCGTCGAAGCGGCGGGGGCGGCCCGGTGGGGTCACGGCGCGGAAGACGAATTGCAACGGATGGGCGGCAGGCATGTGGCCGGTGGCGGCGAAGGTCTGCCAATCCGGGGGCGGGCTGGTCCAGAGGCCCTTGGCGCCGAGGACCAATCCTGTCTCCTCCCACAGTTCGCGGATGGCGGCGGCGGCGAGGGCATGGGCGAGATCCGCAGGCGCGTCATCGCAGAGCCGCCCGGCGCAGAGATCGGGCAGCGGCGTGACAAGGGGCACCGCGCGATCCGCGTCATCCACCGCTCCGCCCGGAAAGACGAATTTGTCGGGCATGAAGGCCGCGCTTGAGCCGCGCTGCCCCATCAGGACATGCGGATCGCGATGGCGGTCGCGCAGCACGATCACGGTCGAGGCATTGCGGATGGCGGTCTTGTCGATGGTCATGGCGTTCCCTTCACGGTGAAAGGGTCACGCGGCCTTGCCGAAACCATACATCAGCCGGGCCCATTGCAGGCCTACGATCGCCCCTTTCAATCTGGGCAGAAGGTAGAGCGAGAGCGCGACAGATCCAAGGGCGAAGATGGTGAAGAGGATCAGCGGCTCGGGGCGCCATGTCTCGAATACGAAAAGCAGCATCGGGGCCATCAGATGTCCCACGAACAGGATCGTCAGATAGGCCGGACCATCATCGGCGCGGTGGTGATGCAATTCCTCGCGGCAGACAGGGCAGGACTTGCGCACCGTCAGATAGCCGCTGAGCAGCGGGCCGCTGCCGCAATTGGGGCATTTGCCGCGCCAGCCCTTCCACATTGCGGGCCATGTTTCGCGTTGGGGCGCGTTGCTGTCTGCGGTGATGTCGCGGCTGGGCGCGTCGGCGGTTTCGTGCATGTGGTCGAGCATGGGGGCCTCGGATTCGGACAAGGGCGGACTGTCTGCCTTTTCCGCCAGGGTTGGAAGCGCCGATCCGGGCACCGCGTCCTCATGTCGCAAAATTTCGCTGGCGGGCAGAGTGTGGTGACGCCTGTGCCAAAAAAACATGCGCCTGCTGCGACGGAAGCCCGGCGGCGGCGCGTAACAGATGCAGAACACGGGCAAAGGGCCGGTGCTTCGCAACCCAAGACAACTGGAGAGAACAAGATGAAACGTGCCGTTCTGATTTCGGGGCTGACCGCCCTTGCACTGGCCGGAACCGCAGTGGTCGGTGTGGCCGCCTCCCATGGCAAGGCCGGTATGGGTGGCCATATGGGTGGCGTCATGGGCGAACGGGGGGCGATGATGCCTTTCGATGAGATCGACACCGACAGCGATGGCAAGATCACTGCAGACGAGATGAAGGCCCATGCCGATGCCCGTTTCGGCGCGGCGGATGCCAATGGCGACGGGTTCATTGATGCCGCAGAGATGCAGGCGCATATGCTGGCGCAGGCCACCGCCCGGATGCAGGAGCGCAGCACCCGTATGATCGAGATGATGGATGCCGATGACGATGGCAAGCTGTCGGTCGAGGAAATGCGCGCCGGACCCCGGAACGGTGACCGGTTCGAGCGGATGCTGTCGCGTCTGGACAAGGACGAGGACGGCGCGATCTCGCGCGAGGAGATGGAGCAAGCGCGTGCCCGCTGGGCCGAACATCGCGGCGGCCATGGCAAAGGCCATGGGGGTGATCACGGACGCGGTCGCGACGCCGACTGATCGTCGCTGGGTCAGGGGTGGGTCGACCCGCCCCTGATACCGCCCGTCCGACCCTGCGTTGCGGGCTTTTGATTGCCGCAAGGACGGGGACAGGATAGGCCGTAAGGACCATGCAGATGCCCTTTGACGCCCAGTCGGACGTGGACGACCACATCCTGCTCCGCCGCTTTGCCGCTGGCGATGACGAGGCGGCGCGTGTCTTGACGCTGCGGTTGACGCCGCGCGTCTTTGCCCATGCGATGCGGTTGCTGGGCGACCGGGCCGAGGCCGAGGACGTCGCCCAGGAGGCCATGCTGCGCCTGTGGCGGATCGCGCCGGAGTGGCGCGCGGGCGAGGCCAAGGTGTCCACTTGGCTATACCGCGTGACGGCCAATCTGGCGACCGACCGGCTGCGCAAGCGGCGCGGGGTGGCGCTCGACTCGGTGCCCGAGCCAGAGGACGGGGCACCCAGTGCCGCCGAGGGTTTGCAGGATGCAGCCCGGGCTGCGGCCTTGCAGGCGGCATTGGCGGCGCTGCCCGAGCGGCAGCGGCAGGCGGTGGTCCTGCGCCATATCGAAGGTCTGGGCAATCCCGAGATTGCCGGGATCATGGACATCAGCGCCGAGGCGGTCGAAAGTCTGATCGCCCGGGGCAAGCGCGCGTTGAGTGCGGCCCTGTCGGGTCGTCGCGCAGAACTGGGGTATCACGATGACTGATCATAGACAGCACCCGCCCGAGACCGACCCGTTGGAGGATTTCTTCGGCGCGGCCCGTCGCATGGCCCCGGAGCCGTCCCCGGCGTTGATGGCGCGTGTTCTTGAGGATGCGCGGGCCGTGCAGGCCACCTCTGTCCGGGGGCGTGTTGCGCGCCCCGGTCTGCTGGCGCAGCTGCGCGAGGCCCTGGGCGGCTGGCCTGCCATCGGCGGGCTGGCGACAGCCGGGGTGATGGGGCTGGCCATCGGGATCGGTGCGGCGACGGGTCTGGGCGATCTGACGGCGGCCCTGCTGGGGCAGCCGGGTGACGCCTATCTTGTCGATCTGATGCCGGAGCTGGATTTCGACATCGCCATGGACCTGAGCGAGGGCTGAACATGACATTTCCCACAGACCCCCAGACACCACAGCCAGCCACCCGTGCCCCGTTGCGCGGGTGGATCAAGGGGCTTCTGTTCGTCTCGCTTGCGCTGAACGTGGCGGTTGCGGGGCTGGCGATCGGGGCGGTGCTGCGCCATGGCGACATGTCGGATCATCGCCGCAGCAAGGCGGATCAGTTCGGCGGACCCTATACCAGTGCACTGACCCGTGAAGACCGGCGCGCCATCTGGCGCGAGATGCGCAGCCTGCACCGCGAGGGGCGGCCCAGCCGCGCCGAGATCCGGGCCGAGTTCGAGGCAGTGGTCGCGGCGCTGCGGGCCGAGCCCTATGACGCGGCGCAGGTGCGCGCCATTGTCGGGCGGCAATTCGAGGCGGGCATGGCGCGCCAGCATATGGGACAGGCCTTGCTTCTGGACCGGATCGACGGGATGAGCGCGGCCGAACGCGCGGCCTTTGCCGACAGGCTGGATGAGCGTCTTGCGTCATGGCGCGAAGGGCGGACCCGCGCGCGTGACGGTTCGACTGATTGATGGCGGCGCGGGTCAGGCGGCTGTATTGCTGATGGTCACCTGATTGCGTCCGCAGGCCTTGGCCCCGTAAAGGGCCTGATCCGCACGATCCAGAAGACGCTGCACGGTATCGGTCAGCGGATCATCCAGCGCGTCCTGCAACCGGGGCAGCCGGTGCCCCATCGCCACACCAATGCTGACCGTGACATGTTGGGGCATGGCGTGGCTGGGCAGGTCGAACGGATCCTGTGCGATGATCCGGCACAGGCGGCGTGCGGCCACCCGCGCCTCGGTCCGGTTGGTGTCGGGCAGGGCGATCAAAAACTCCTCTCCGCCGATACGCGCAACCAGATCGACGGCGCGCAGGTTGGACCGCAGGCGCCGCGCCACCTCGACCAGAACGGCATCGCCTGCGGCATGACCGAAGCGGTCGTTGATCCCCTTGAAATGGTCCAGATCGGCCAGCATCACGGCAAAATGCCGCCCGCTCTGCGTGGCGTGGTTGGCCAGTCGCGCCAGATGGGGCAGGGCGTAGCGGCGGTTGTAGAGCCCGGTCAGCGGGTCCGTCACTGCCGCGCGCAACCCGTCGCGCAGCGTGCTGCGCAGGTCATCGGCCATGCGTTTGCGTCGGATCAGCTTGGCAATCCGCAAGGCCAGTTCCGTCCCGGCGCAGGGACCTGCGACCACATCCCCGGCCCCCAGATCCAGCGCATCGGCGGCGGTATGGTTGTCCGGTTCCGGCAGGATCACCAGGGCCGCTGCGTGCCGCGTTTCGGGGTGGGCGCGCAGTTCGGACAGCAAGCGCAGGCTGGGCGAGATCAGTGGCCGGTCCATCACGAGGACGCAGAGATCGGGCGTGTCGCCCGGCGCCACGTCGCGCAGGAAGCTGCGGCTGTCATGCCGCGTGATCTGACCCAGCCCCATGCCATCCAGATCGTTGCCCCATGGCACATCCGGGTCTGCCGCATCCGACAGGATGCAGATGCGGGGCGGCGGTGCATAGTCCCGTGCGGCATCGGCAAAGCCCAGCGTGCGGCTGGTGCCTTCGCGCAGATGGGTTTCCTGCACCGCATCGCCCACCCGCATCAGGCTGCGCAGGCGGGCCTGCAACAGCATGTCATCCAGCGGAAAGGCCAGCACATCCTCGGCCCCGGCGGCCAGCGCGTTCAGGCGCAGATGATGGTCGGTCTGGGCGGTCAGCATCAGCACCGGCGGGCGGGTGATCCGCGCCGCGTCGCCCGGGGCGGCGGGCTGGGTCTGGCTGTCCGGTGCCTGCGGCCCGGACGGGCCGGTGATCGCCCGACACAGGGCAAGACTGTCGCAATCGCCAAGCCGGGCGCTGATCAGAACCAGATCGGGGGGCTGGCGTGCCAACAGCTCCAGCGCCTCGGCCCCGGTGCTGGCCTGCATCACGTCATAGAAAGCCGCAGCCAGCCGCGCCCTGAGCAGGATACGGTTGGTGGGGATATCGTCCACGATCAGTATTCTGCCGGGCATGGGGTCGCGCCTTGCTGAGCCGAGTGTTGAGGCTGCGGGGGGCCACTTGCCTCTCGCCTTGATCCAGTTACTACTCGAAGGGTTAAGAAACTCTTTCCGGAAGCGTGAAAATGAGATCCGAGCAGGAACAGGCCGAAACCCTTGCCATTCAGGCGCTGGGCTGGATGGCCGGCAATGACGAGGTGCTGGGCCAGTTCATGGGGGCCAGCGGGGCCTCGATCGACGATCTGCGCGCAGGTGCGGGTGACCCGGCCTTTCTGGGGGCGTTGCTGGATTTCCTGATGCTGGAAGATGCCTGGGTCATCGCCTTTTGCGACTCGGTGAACATGCCCTATGACGCGCCGATGCGTGCCCGCGCGGCCTTGCCGGGCGGGGCACAGATGCACTGGACCTGAGGCCGCTGGCTGTCAGAGCGTGTTGAGCGGCGCGTCATCCGCGGGGCGCAGTTTGGCCAGCAGGCGGATCAGCATGTCCTGCTCGCCTGCGTCAAGCTGTTCGGCCATGATCGCGGCATTGGCCCTTGCAAAGGGGGTCGCGGCGCGGATCGCCTCACAGCCCTTGTCGGTCAGCTCCACGCGCCGGGTGCGCCGGTCCTCGGTTCCGCTGGAGCGGGCCAGAAGGCCATCCGCCTCCATCTGGCGCAGGGCGCGGCTGGTGGCGGTGCGGTCGATGCCCACGAAACCTGCGATATCCGAGGGCTGCGACAGCCCCTCATTGCCCACGGCCAGCAGCACGCACCAGGTGGTGCGGGTCAGGCCAAGCGTCTTGAGCGCCTCATCCAGCCGCCGTTCCTGCTGACGGGCGGCAACCGAGAGATGATAGCCCAGCGAGGTGTGCAGGCGGTAAGGTCCGGTGGTATCCATGCGCGCCAAGGCACAGGATCGGGGCGTGAAAGTCAAGCACGGGCAGGGCTTGTCAGGGGCCCGTCACATCGCCACTTTAGCGCAGGCCCGACAAGGGGGCGGATCGCAACAACGGGGCAGGGCACATGCGGGTGGATGGTATCATTTTCGACAAGGACGGCACGCTGTTCGATTTCCGTGCGACATGGGATGTCTGGGCGCTGGGCGTGATCGAGGAATTGTCGGGCGGGGATTCGGCGCTGGCGCGGCGGATCGCCGATGCGGCGGTGTTCGATCTGGTCAATCGCGCCTTTCTGCCGGAAAGCCCCATCATCGCCGGCACCAACCGCGAGGCCGCCGAGGCGATTGGTTCGGCCCTGCCGGGGCGGTCCATCGAATCCATCGAGGCTTTTCTAAGCGCGCGTGCCGCCGTGGCGCCGCTTGTGCCGGTCGTTCCGCTTGACCCCTATCTGACGGGGCTGGCCGCGCGGGGTCTGGCGCTGGGCGTCATCACCAATGACACCGAAGCCGGGGCGCTGGCGCATCTGACCAGCGCCGGAGTGCTGGCGCATTTCGCCTTTGTGGCCGGGTTCGACAGCGGGCATGGGGCGAAACCCGACCCCGCTCCCCTGCTGGCCTTTTGCTCAAGAACCGGGCTGTCACCTGACCGGGTGGTGATGGTGGGCGACAGTCACCATGATCTGCTGGCCGGGCGGCGCGCCGGGATGCAGACTCTGGGCGTGCTGACGGGCACGGCCCTTGCCGCGGATCTGGCCCCGATGGCCGATGCGGTGCTGCCCGATATCGGCCATATCCCGGCCTGGCTGGTGGCCTGAACCCGGTCAACGGGTCGCGTTGCGGGGTGCAATCTCGAAAAGCGACCCATTGTCGTCGCAATCGGAAAGGCGCGTTGCCCTTGGCGGTAGTTTGCTGGCCACCTGAGAGACAGGAGGCCCAAATGTCCGACGAGGTACAGCGCAGGAAACGCAGCGGCGGGCGGGCCGGTGCCGCCACGCGACGCGGCACGGCCACCATCGAGCAGATGCCATGGCGTCTGCCGGTCAATCAGGACCGCCCCATCGCGCCGTTGACCGAGGAGGGCGTGCAGCGCATCCACGAGGCGGCGATGTACATCCTTGAAGAGATCGGGATCGAGTTCCTGAACCTCGAGGCACTGGAGATCCTGCGCGAGGCGGGCTGCACCGTGCAGGGCGAGAACGTGCGTATGGGCCGCGACTTCGTGATGGAGATGATCGGCCGCGCGCCCCGTCAGTGGACGATCACCCCGCGCAACCCGGCGCGCCAGTTGACCATCGGCGGCGATCACATCCTGTTCGGCAATGTGTCCTCGCCCCCCAATTACTGGGACATGGCGACGGGGCGCAAACTGTCGGGCACGCGCGAGATGTGCCGGGATCTGCTGAAACTCAGCCAGTATTTCAACTGCATCCATTTCATCGGCGGCTATCCGGTGGAGCCTGTGGACGTGCACGCCTCGGTCCGGCATCTGGATGTGCTTTATGACACGCTGACCCTGACCGACAAGGTCGCCCATGCCTATAGTCTGGGCAAGGAACGGGTCGAGGATGTGATGGAGATGGTCCGCATCGCGGGCGGTCTGAGCCACGAGGAATTCGACGCCAGCCCGCGGATGTTCACGAATATCAACTCGACCTCGCCGCTCAAGCACGACATTCCGATGCTGGACGGGTGGCTGCGGCTGGCGCGGCGGGGGCAGGGGCTGGTGGTGACGCCTTTCACGCTAGCCGGGGCGATGGCGCCGGTGACCATGGCGGGCGCGGTGGCGCAAAGTCTGGCCGAGGCGCTGTGTGCCGTGGCGTTGGCGCAATGGGTGCGCCCCGGCGCGCCCTGCGCCATCGGCACCTTCACGTCGAATGTGGACATGAAATCCGGCGCGCCTGCCTTTGGCACGCCCGAATACATGCGCGCCACGCAGATGACCGGGCAATTGGCGCGGTTCTACGGCCTGCCGCTGCGGTCTTCGGGGGTGTGTGCGGCCAATGTGCCCGATGGCCAGTCGATGTGGGAGACATCGAACAGCCTGTGGGCGGCGGTGCAGTCGGGCACGCATATGGTCTATCACGCGGCGGGCTGGCTGGAGGGCGGGCTGATCGCCAGCCCCGAGAAATTCGTGATGGATTGCGAGGTCTTGCAGCAGATCCAGCGTTATATGGAGCCGGAGACCTTTGCCACGACGCCCGAGGATCTGGCATTGGAGGCGATCCGCGAGGTCGGGCCGAACGGGCATTTCTTCGGCATCCAGCACACGCAGGACCGTTACGAGAAGGCGTTCTATCAGCCGTTTCTGTCGGATTGGCGCAACTACGAGGCCTGGGATATCGCGGGGGCCGTGTGGACCCATGAGCGTGCGCACGCGATCTATCGCCAGATCATGGCGGAATTCGAGGCCCCGCCCATGGATGTCGCCGTGCATGAGGAGCTTTTGTCCTTTGTCAGCCGCCGCAAGGCCGAAGGTGGCGCGCCCACGGATTTCTGACCCGCAAATGATGCGGGAAGGGGGGCTGTCTGCCCCCCGCGTCCAGCTGCGCTGAACGCCCCCCCGAGGATATTTGGCGCAAGAAGAAGACGGGCCTGGCGCGGGAATATTCTTCAAATTGAGGATATTGCCTGAATCTTAATCCTTCGCGGCCAGACTGGCCGGAGCGAGGGAAAGGATGTGTCATGCACGGGCTGTTCAACAGGGCGATACAGTGTTTTGTGACCGATACGCAGGGCAGCGATATCTGGGCCGACGTGGCGCGCGGTGCTGGTCTGGACGGGGCGGGCCTTGCTGCGATGTTGAGCGAGGACCCCGTGGTGACGCGACAGGTGCTGGACTCAGCGGCCCATGTCATGGCCCGACCACAGGCGGAACTGCTGGAGGATATGGGCACCTATCTGGTGTCGCATCCCAATGTCGGTGCCTTGCGCCGCCTGCTGCGCTTCGGTGGCGAGGGGTTTGTCGATTTCCTGCACTCGCTGGATGATCTGCGGGATCGGGCAAGGCTGGCCGTGGCCGATCTGGAACTGCCGCAACTGGAATTGCAGGAGCATGCCGCCGATCGTTTCTCGTTGCGATGTCTGACCGGTGCACCCTATCGGCAGGACCGGGCGATGACCGGGTTCGGCCACGTCATGATGGGGGTGTTGCGCGGCATGGCCGATGACTATGGCGCGCTTGTCGTGCTGGATCATGCGGGGCATCAG
This sequence comes from Seohaeicola sp. 4SK31, assembly GCF_028802875.1. Taxonomy (NCBI): domain Bacteria; kingdom Pseudomonadati; phylum Pseudomonadota; class Alphaproteobacteria; order Rhodobacterales; family Roseobacteraceae; genus Seohaeicola; species Seohaeicola sp. 4SK31. The sequence continues at coordinate 69,247 of NZ_JARAMP010000014.1, forward strand.
GCCGGTGCCGAGGTGATCGAGATCACGCTGGTCGAGCGGTGCTTCAGCACGGGGCGTGATTTTGCGCTGGGCCGGCGGGCGGGTTGACCCATGGTGGCGGGGCGGTCGGTGTCGCAAAGGATGCAGGCGGGGCGACAGGATGAGGCGGTCCGCGGGCCGGGCGATGGCTTGGCCGACGGGCCCGATGCGCCGCATGCCGACAAGATGGGCTGGCCGGACGGGCTTTGTCAGATGCTGGATGTGCTCTGCCCGATGCACCTGCTGATCGACCAAAAAGGCCAGATCGCGCATGTTGGCCCGACCCTGCAGCGGTTACAGACCGCTGCCATGCCGGGTCGTCCGTTTCTGGACCTGTTCACCGTGACACGGCCGCGCGGTATCCGCCTGCTTGCCGATCTGTGGCGGGCCGAGGGATGCACCCTGCGCCTGATGTTGCGTGACGGTCCCGGCACTGCCTTCAAGGGATGTCTAGTCCGCAGCCCGTCGGGGATGGTGCTGAACCTGTCCTTCGGGATCTCGATACTGGATGCGGTCAAGGATTACGCGTTGAGCAGTGCGGATTTCGCGCCGACCGACATGACCGTCGAGATGCTGTATCTGTTCGAGGCAAAATCCGCCGCGATGGAGGAAAGCCGCAAGCTGAATCAACGGCTGCGCGGGGCCATGGTCGCGGCCGAGGAACAGGCGCTGACCGATATGCTGACCGGTCTGGCGAACAGGCGCGCGCTTGATCAGCGATTGTCCCGCCTGCACCAGAGCCGTGAGGGCTTTGGTCTGATGCATCTGGATCTGGACCGGTTCAAGGCGGTCAATGACACGCTGGGCCATGCGGCTGGCGATCATGTCTTGCGCCATGTCGCATCCGTGCTGACCGAGGAGACGCGCGGCGGTGACACGGTGGCCCGGATCGGCGGGGATGAGTTCGTGCTGCTCTTTCCCGCGTTGCAGGACAGGGCCCAGCTTGACGGGATCGCCATGCGGATCATCGACAGGCTTGGCGCGCCGATCCCTTATGGGGCGGATATCTGCCGGATCGCCTGCAGTATCGGCACGGTGCTGTCGGGCGACTACGCGCCGGGCGACCGGACCCGGATGATGGCGGATGCGGATGCGGCGCTATACCGGGCCAAGGCGGCGGGGCGTGGCTGCCACCGGTTCTTTCGGACGTGAGGCGTGATCGTATCATGCACAAGGTCCGGATTGGCCGAAAGACGTTGGGGCTCTTGCCTGTGACCTGCGCGCCATGTTGGCCGGGATGTCGTTCACAGGGCTGGCGGATCGCCGCGGGTGACATGGCGGTGCAATCCTTCGCGCAGGGGAACTTGCGGCTGCCAGCCCAGCACCGTTTCCGCGCGACGATTGCACAGGACGTTGGAGTGGACGTCATGGATTGCCGGGATGTGGCGGGTGCGCAGCCGTTGATGCGTAAGATCGCCGATCAATGTGATCAGTGCGGCAAGCGTGGTGCCGGTGCCGCTGCCGATGTTCAGGGTCAGGACGGGATTCTGCATCTGGTGGTTCAGGCAGAGCGAGACGGCGCGGCACAGATCGGTGATATGGAGATAGTCCCGCAAGGCCGCGCCGTCGCCAATGATCTGGAAGAGGCTGTCGGTGTGATAGGCGCGGAACAGGATCGGGATGACGCCCTGGTTCGGCTTGGTGAGCGTGCTGCCATAGGGGTTGGATACGCGCAGGATGATCAGTTCGAACCCGCGGGTGATCGCAAGATGCGCCATCGCATGTTCCAGCAGAAGTTTGTGCAGACCATAGTGGCTGATCGGGGCGGTGGGATGCGTCTCGGGGATCGGCAGACGCAGCGGGTTGCCATAGACTGTGCCACCCGAGGAAAGGAAGATCAGCCGACCGCGCCAGCCACGGGTGAGCAGAGCCTCGATCATGGCGATATGCGGTTGGATATGGTCCTGAGTGAGGGTTGCCACACTGGGGAAATGCTGCCGTGGATCGGACAGCCCGGCGCAATGCAGGATGGTCGCCTGCCTGTGCCCATGCGTGAACCAGTTCGCGTCAAAGAGGCTGTCAACGATGATCTGCGCGGGATGATCGGTTGGCAAAAGGGGGCAGGGCTTTCGCGAGACGGCCCGGAGGCTGGAGCCGGTATCCTGCATCAGATGAAGGGTCAGTTCAGCGCCCAGAACCCCGGACGCGCCGGTGATGTAAACATCCGCCACACAGATGATCCTCGTTACCAAACAAGCAGGTCGGCACATGACCTTTGCCGAAGTTGAGCAGCCCCGCCGTCCGGATGCAACCGCTCAATGACGGCATCCCCAAACCCGGCGGACCTGGCTCAGTCCGCCGCCGCCATCATGGCGCCGTAGCTGTTGCCTGCGCCAAGATTGACGTTGAGGGCGATGTAGCTGCGTCCGACCTGCCGCAAGGCATTGGCAAGGCCCGCATTTGCCACGGCAAGGTTCTGTTCGGCGTCGATCAGGTCGCGGATCGTGCCGCCGTCCCGGTTGACGCTGTCGCGGGTCAGGCGAACGGCCTCGGTATACAGGCGCACGGTTTCTTCCGAGGCGCTGCGGGCCCTGACGCTGGCATGATAGTCGCCCAGCGCGCTTTCGACGTCTCCGATCGCTTCAAGCACGGCCAGACGCCATGCGGTATGGGCCTGCCGCACCCTCGATTCACGCAGTTCCACCGTCGCTCTTGCGGCGCCAGTGGGCAGAAGCGGCAGGCGCAGGGCCGGGCCGAAGATGTAATCCGTGTTGCGGTCGCCTGACAAAGAGGCAAGGCTGATTGTCCCGCCCAATGACAATTGCGGATAGAGCGCGGCACTGGCAACCTTCACGTCCCGCAGCGCGGCATAGTAACTGCGTTCGGCAACGCGGATATCGGGTCGGTTGCGCAGCAGGTCGGCTGGGATGCCGACCTGTGGCGACATTGCCACCCGCGGCTGGCTGGCCCGGCTGTCCAGATCAAGACCGGGTTGTCCCGGGATTCGCCCCGACAGGACGGCGATTTCGGACTTGAGCGCGGCGATGGCCGCCTCCAGCCCCGGAATGGTCGCGCGGGTCTCGGCCACAAGAGCCTGCGCGCGCACAAGGTCGATCCGCGTGGCCGCGTCGCCCTTGACCAGCGTGTCGATCAGGTCGAGCGTCTGGCGGCGCGAGCGCAGTTCGGTGTGGCGCAGGCGCAGACTGGTCTGCTGGAAACGCAGATCGACATAGGCATTTGTCAGATTCAGCAAAAGCAGCAGGCGGGCGGCGTCCAGTTCCGCATCCGCCACGGCCAAACGGGCGCCCGCAGCTTCGACCTGCGCGCGGCGGGCGCCATAGATATCCAGCAGCCAGTCAAAGCCAAGCGCCGCCTCTGACCGGGTGATATCCGGCCCGCCATCCTGCTGTTCGCGCTGCACCCGAACGCTTGGTGACAGATTGGCCGCCTGGGGCAGGGTGTCGCGCGCGGCGCGGGCCTCGATCACACGCTCCCGCGCCAGATCAAGGCTGAGGCTGCCCGAAAGCGCCTGATCGACCAGCCGGTCCAGCGTCGGGTCCTTGAAGTTCCGCCACCAGTCCAGATTCTCCAGCACACGTGGCACGCTGTCGGCCTGCGTCTTGTAGGAGGCCATGAAGGGAAAGATCGGAGCGGTGTAGGGAGTATCGGTGCAGCCTGCACCCAGCGTCAGCCCGGCCAGCACAGCAACGCCCCGCCCTGCCTTGCGCCAGTAGAAATCGCTCATGTCGATGTCCTGCCTGTGATGTTCCATCCGTGCCGGACTTTGACGCCAGCTTGTCGGGCGGAGGTGCTCAAACGCCGAGGGTGCGGGCAGATCGCCTTAAAAACAAGGAAAAACGAAACCCTTCCGGGAGAGTGTGGCCGCAATGCAATAACCCATTGGTTGTTTGAAGATAGGCCGATGCTCAATTTGCGGGGGACATTTGCTGTCACCTGCGGCGGATCGGTCCCGCGCGTCCGCTCGGGACCGCGCGTCACACCGGCAGCGCACGTATCGTGCTACGCGATCAAATTCGTGATATTTCACAATGGCTTGGAAGAAGCGGGCTATTGCTCGCGGAAGGCGCGGGACATGCTGTCCAGAACAGGTTTGATCAGGTATTGCGCGAAGGTGCGTTCCTCGGTCTGGATCATGATTTCCGCGGGCATGCCGGGTGTCGGAGAGAAGTTCTGAACCCGCTGCATTTCCTCGGGGGCGACTGTCACACGGGACAGATAGACCTCGCGGCGTGTGCCGGTCGAGCCGTCGGCAATCGCATCCGCCGACACATATTCGACCGATCCGTTCAACACAGGGGTTGTGCGCTGGTTCAATCCGGTCAGGCGGACGGTCGCTTTCTGGCCCACATGGACGCTGTCGATATTGGTGCGCGGAACCAGAACCTCGATGATCAGCGGCGCGTCTGCGGGCAGGATCTCGACGATGGGACGGCCGGTTTCCACCACACCGCCGGTGGTGTGATAGTAGAGCCGGACCACGGTGCCCGACACAGGCGCCAGAACGGCGGTCCTGTCGAGGATGTTCTCGGATTTGCGCTGCTGTTCGCGCACGCTTTCCAGCTCGCTTTCGATGGTCTGCAACTGTGTCAGTGCGTTGCGGCTGTAGTCGTCGCGTGTCTTGGCGATCTGCGCGTCGAACTTGGCGCGCATTTCGGTCAGCTCGGCAATCTCGGCCTCCAGCCGTCCGACCTGTCCATCGGCTTCCAGCATGGCGCGGCGCAGGGCAAGCGCCTCGCTTCGCCGCGACAGGCCGCTTTCGACAAGCTGGGTCTTGGCCTCCAGCTCTTCGGCCAGAAGGGCAAGCTGGCTTCGTGTCGCTTCAAGCTGGATGCCATAGCCCGTGGTCCGGATGTCCAGCGCGTCCAGGTTGCGCGAGATGACACTGATGTCATTGGCAAGGCTGGCGGTCGATGCCTGAAAGGCAAGAACCTGCCCGTCAAGGATCATCGCGGCTTCGGGGTCTGCCCGTTCCGCCTCAAGATGGGCGGGAAAGATCAGTTGCGCCAGATGTTGCTGTTCAGCCATCAGCCGGGCCTGTGTCGCTTCCAGACGGATGCGGCGCAGCGTCAATTCGCGTGTGGTGGCCAGTGCAAGTGTCTGGTCCAGCGTCAGCATGATCTGACCCTCGGTCACGCGGTCGCCTTCCTTGACCAGAATGTCGGCGATGATGCCGCCTTCCAGATGCTGGACGATCTTGTTCTGGCCGGTCGCCACGAAACTGCCCTGCGCGATGACGGCAGCGGCGAGCGGGGCCATCATCGCCCATGCGCCGAAGCCGCCGAAGCTGATCAGCATCAGCACAAGGCCAAAGAGGGCCTGCTTGCCAATGGAACGCGGGACCTCCTGATACCAACTGTCGGGACGGGGAAGGGCGGTCATGTCAGACATGGCGGGGTGTTCCTGACTGCGGTTGTGGCGCGATGCCGGCGGGGCCTTGGCCCGCCGCCTTGCCCGAGACTTGCGCGTTCTGCGCGGCGGCGGGGTTCAGTTGCGCCATGACCTTGTCGCGCTGTCCGAACAGGGCGACGCCGCCATTGGCCAGCAGCATGATCTTGTCCACGACATTCAGCAGCGATGGTTTCTGCGTGATCACCACAACGGTGATCTTTTCCTTGCGGGCGTGGTCAATGGCGCGGGCCAGCGCCTTGTCGCCCGCCGTGTCGAGGTTCGAGTTCGGTTCGTCCAGCACGACAAGGCGCGGGTTGCCGAAAAAGGCGCGGGCCAATGCGATGCGCTGTTTCTGCCCGCCGGACAGGGGCGCGCCATCGGCAGCGACCATCGTCTCGTAGCCCTGCGGCAGGCTGGCGATCATTTCATGGACATCGGCCAGGACGGCGGCGTGGTGGATCTGCTCATCCGTGGCGTCGGCGCGCATCCGGCCGATATTGTCCTTGATCGTGCCGGGGAACAGTTGCACGTCCTGTGGCAGATAGCCGATGTTTTCGCCCAGCTGGCGCGGGTCCCAGTTGCGCAGGTCCATCAGATCCAGCCGCACATTGCCCGATGTGGGCAGGATAGAGCCCACCAGCATCTTGCCAAGCGTGGTCTTGCCCGCGCCGGAATTGCCGATCACGGCCAGCGTATCGCCGGGGTCCAGCGCGAAGCTGATCCCGTTCAGGATCACCTGCTTGGTGCCGCCGGGCACATAGAGCAGGCGTTCCACGTTCAACCGGCCTTCGGGGCGGGGCAGCCATAGGCGTTCGAACTGCAACCGCGAGCCGCGCAGCAGGGCCGCGACCCGGCCATAGGCGGCACGCGAAAGGATAAAGGCGTTCCAGCCCTCGATCGACCCCTCGATGGGGGCGAGCGCGCGGCCCGCGACGATAGAGGCGGCGATGACCATGCCGCCGGTGATCTGCCCGTCGATGGCAAGGTAAGCGCCCCAGCCCAGCATCCCCACCTGCGTCAGCATCCGCACCGCGCGGCTGACCGAGGCGCTGATGATGTTGCGGTCCTGCGCGCGGACCTGCGCGATCAGGGAGGCGGCGGTGTCACGACCCCAGATCGTGACCGCCTCGGGGATCATGGCCATGGCGTTGATGATCTGGCTGTTGCGCGACATGGAATCCAGATGCATGTTCGCCTTGGCCTGCGCGAAATTCGCCTCGGCAAATGGCTTGGCGGTGATGCGCTGGTTGACCAGCGCCACGACCAAAAGCAGCAGGGCGGTGACGACGACGATCATGCCCAGATGCGGATGGATCAGGAAGATCACGAAGATGAACAGCGGGGCAAAGGGCACGTCGAGGAAGGAAATCAGCGTGCCCGAGACAAGGAAGCTGCGCAGTTGCTGCAGGTCTCCCAGGGTCTGATACTCGCGCCCCGAGCCGTGCAGCGAGGCGGCGGCGGCGGCGCTCAGAACGGGTGCCCCCAGTTTCGCGGCGACTTCCACGGCGGTGCGCATCAGCATGAACCGGCGGACCGCATCGAACATGGCCTGCAGGATCACAGCCGAGGCGATGACGACCGTCAGCATGATCAGCGTGTCGGTGGAGCGGCTTGTCAGCACCCGGTCAGAGATCTGGAACAGATAGATCGGAATGGCGAGGATCAGCACATTCGTGGCGCAGGTCATCACCATGACCATGCTGAGGTTGCGCCAGACCGTGCGGACACCCTGCCGCAGGCTGAGGTTAAAATCCTCGGGACCCATGCGTTTGTGAAAGGCCGCCCCCTTGTCGCCGCCGCCGCCCTGACCCGCAACGGGTTTGCCGGGGCCGGCCATGACCGGACCGCCTGTCTGACCCTCGATGGTGACGCCGGTCAGGGATGCCGCGCTGGAGTCGCGCAGGGCTTTCATCCTTGTGGCTTCGGTCTTGGGGTCGGCATCCGCCGCGTTGTCCGGGGCAGGGGGCGCCTTGGCGGCGTTCTGGGGCGCGGGGTCCGGTTGCGCCGCTGTCCGTGATGTCGCCTGCGCCGCTGCGTCCGGCGTGGCTTGGGCCGTCAGCACTTCGGGTTCGGCGGTGGCCGTCCGGGTGGCGGGGGCGCCCTCGGGCCAGATCCGCAACGCCGAGGTCAGTTGCAGCGGTGCCGGTCCTGCCCCGCTGTCCGGAACGCTGCGGTCCCGCACCGTTCTGAATTCCAGCGGTCTGTCGATCATCTTGTTCAAGGCGTCTCTCCGGTCGCGGCGGAAACTGTCTGGTATTGTCCGGCTCAGGCCAGCATGGTCTGCATCACGTCCACCGTTCCGGGGTTGTCGTCGATCTGGATGCCCGGCCCGCACTCGTCCACGGGCGCGGGCGCGATCATGTCATCGACAAGAAAGGCCACGGCCTCGTTGGCGAGCTTGTCCATCTGCACCCCCGCAGGCGGCGCGCAATCGTCGATCAGTTCGGCCTGATAGATCAGCGCGTCGCTATAAGCCTCGCCCCCCGCCATGACGGTGGAATCAAGCCCTTCCGAGACGATGCTGGCCGCATTGATCTGGGCGTTGGACCCCGACGTGACGGTGACTTCGGACCCGGCGGCAGAGCTGAACATGTCCTGGATGAAATGGATCTGATCCGAGTCGCCCAGATAGTTGAACTGTTCGATCACGCTGGTCTGGATGAGATCGCCCGAGATATAGAGCACATTCAGCGCCGCGTTCCCCGCGAACATCGCATCCTGCGCCACATCGGCCGAGATGGTCTTTGCGCCGTTCGCCAGGTCGTTCATGGCCTGCGAAAAATGGTCCGGTTTGTCCGACAGGCTGTCCTTGCCGGTCGTCGTGATGGCGGCGGTATTCAGTTGCAGATTGTCGCCCGCATGCAGGCTGGCCCCCGCAGGGACCGCGCCATCCACCTTGTCCTGATCCAGAAGCACATTCACCTGCGTGATCTGGTTCAGCGTGACCATGCTGCCACCGATCATGATCAGGTCGTAGTGAAAGCCAAGGTTCAGGATCAGGGTTTCGTTGAAGACAAGGTTCTCGCCGGTGCCGATATAGGTGGCGGCCCCCGAGAACTTGACCTCGACCCGGTCGTAATCCGTTGTGAAGATATGCTGCTGCACCCAGTTCATCAGCATCAGATCGCCATCAAGCCGGGTTACGTTCCAGAAGGACGGCAGGCCATCCTCCTGATTTTCGCCCATCTTTCCGGCGTTCTTGTCCACCGCCACCGAGGATGTCTGCTCAAGATGCGCGATGTTGAGCGAGGTGGACGGGGCGGGCGCGGTCTGATCGGCAAGGTCCGACGCCTCGATCCGCAGGTTGACCTGCGAGATGACGTCCAGCCGCAGCACATCCTGCGCCACGGCGATCACAGGGGCATCGACCCAGACGGATTTCAGCACGGTTTCGTTGATGACCCGGTTGCCGCCGGTGACGACCGCATGTCCGGGGTCCACCGCGAAGGGACCGGGATCGTGATCCGTCACGCCATCGGATGCGATCGGCGTCTCCTCCGTCTTTTCCTCGGGCTTGAGGAAGGTGGGCATCAGATCCTCGATCGTCGGCGCCTCGTCCACACGCGCGCCGTTGATGATGATCCCCTCGGCGTCCTCGCCGCGCAGGATCACGGTTGTCAGCCCCTCGACCTCGGGGGCTTCGGCCTGGGCCATGGTTTCGGCCATCTTCTTGGCGGCGATCAGCACGTCGCCGTCGCCGGGGCCCCAGATCCATGGGTCGATCAAGGTCAGCGTCTGCGCCAGTTCGCCCAGATCCTGCAACAGGGTCAGGAACAGCGCGGGATCGGTGAAATCGGCGATGCCCTCGAACATCAGCACATCATTGTCCGCCAGAAAGGCCGTCTGCGCGATGGCCATCACGATCGAGTTCGGCATGATCTCGACCATCGTGCCGGTGATGGTGATCCCGGCCAATGACAGGATGGAGATGACGGGCGCGTCAGCCTCGACCGGCGCTGCGGACTGGGACGCGGGTTCGCTGTCCAGCGGTGCCAGAACGGCCATCTTGGGGGCCGCCGGTGGCGGTGTCTCTTCGGGCTGATCCTTGGCCTTGGAGGCCGTTTTCAGCTTATTCTCTTTCAGATCGTGTTTGCCCGCGAATGGGTCTTCCTTGAGCGGGTCCAGCTTGGTTTCGTCGGCCTTGACGCGGAAGGATTCATAATCCAGCCGCAGTTTTGAGGCCTCGATCTCAAGGTGGAACAACCCCGCGAAATGGGCGATTTCCTCGCTGATGCGGTCAAGTGCCATGCTCTGATCCCCCGACGTCGCTCATCGCACCGGCTGGTGCGGTGCCTTGGTGGTGTGGGGCCGGATGCGCCGGCCCCACACCGTGATATCTTCGCCTCAGAGGTCGTCGTCGCCGACCACGGAGGAGGACAGCGAGCCACCCACAACAGTCATGTCGACGCTGTTGCCCAAGACATTGGCGCCCATCACAATGCTCTGGTTGAAGGCTGTCAGGTTCACCGCTGCTGCGGCCGAGGCATAGGATTCGCCGGTCACGAAACCATCGTCCCCATTGCCCGATCCCCATGAGCCGCCATTGCCGCCTGCACCGCCTGCGCCAGTGGTGGCCGTGCCACCCCAGCCGCCGACCGCGTCACCCAGCGAGGCTGCACCACCGGTGGCATCGCCCCCCATGATGTCGCCGCCCAGGCCGCCAGTTGCACCGGCCATGCCAGAGCCGCCACCTGTGCCGCCAGTCGTGCCGACGGTGCCGGTCACGCCGGTGGAGTTGCTGGCGTCGTCATCGGACCAGCCGCCGCCGCCATAGCCGGCGATTGCATCGGCCATGCTGTCGGCGCTGCCGTCGATGTCGCTGGTGGCGAACACCTGGGCCAGACCACCATCGCCGCTGTCGGCGGCCGCATCGCCAGCGCCATCGGCTGCGGCATCCGAAGTTGCCTCGGATGCGTTGGCCGCCGCACCGCCAGCGGCGTCGCCGCCCGTGCCAGCCCCGGTGCCGGTGCCGTTCGAGGCTGCGTCGGCTACGCCGCCGCCGCCTGCTCCGCCATCGCTGTCAGCGTCGGCCATGCCGTCGGCTGTCGCATCCGCATCACCTGCGGTGGAATCGGTTGCGCCAACATCGCCGCCGTTGGAGCTGCCGCTGCCCGAGCCGGTGCCGGTGCCTGCTGCGTCGCCGGATGTGGCGCCGCTGCCGGAGTCACCGCCCTCGGCATTGGCCAGCGCCGCAGACAGCAGACCGCCGCCCAGCGTTCCGGCCAGAGCGCCCGCCGGGCCGCCAGTGGACTGGCTGTCGGCATCGGATTCAGCGCCGCCCAGACCTGCGCCCAAACCAAGCGCGCCCGAGTCGCCGCCCGTGCCACCATCGGCATCGGCGTCGGTATCGGCATCCGCGTCCGCATCCGCATCTGCGTCCGCACCCGAGCCGCCGCCGGTGCCGCCACCGGCCAGCGCACCTGCGCCGGACAGGCCAAGGCCAAGACCGGCACCATCGGCGCCCGCGTCTCCGCCATCTGCGTCAGATGCCTCGGAGCCAGCGCCGGACAGACCGACGGCCAGACCAAGCCCAAGGGCACCGGCATCGCCGCTGTCGCCGCCGTCGGCATCCCCGTCCTGATCGCTGTCCGCGTCATTCTCGGCACCAGAGGCCGCGATTGCGCTGCCACCGGCACCGCCGCTGCTGTCGCTGTTCGTGCCAGCCTCGCCAGAGGCCAGACCCAGTGCCGAACCACCGATGGTGTTGGCATCGCCCGCGTCGCCGCTATCGGCATCCGCATCGCCGCCATCGCTGTCGCCGTCTGTGCCGGTTGCAGCAAAGCCGCCAAGGGCTGCGCCGCCTGCGGCGTCACCGCCATCGGCATCCGCGTCACCGCCACCTTCGGCACCGTTGGACGACACGCCGATACCCTCTTCAGCCGAGGCACGGCCGCCGGTCGCATCGCCGTTCTGTTCAAAGGTGCTGTAGTTGCCGACCGTGGGTGAGTCGAGGCGGTCGTTGTCGGTCAGGTTGTTCGACTGGCCGATGGCGAAGGCGTTGGAGTTGCCCGCGCCGAAGGTCAGATCGTTCAGCACGTCGCTGAGGTCGACATCATTGCCGGGATCGTATTCCAGATCACCGGACACCGCGTAGACATCGTCGATGGACGCGTTGCCGGTCATGTCGATGTCGACGAAATCGTCATCGCGCGGAATCCACTCGCCACCACCGAAGTCGATATTCACTTCATTGGCGTTCGAGTTGTCGTTGTTGCCGTTCTTGTTGTCGACGGTCTGACCCTGGATCTGGCCCTGGTCCTGATCCGAGGTCTGACCCTGTTCCGTGGTCTGGCCCTGAATCTGTCCCTGATCCTGATCCTGATCCTGTTCCTGATCCTGTTCCGTTTCGACATCCGTTTCGACGTCGGTGCTTTGCTCCTGCGCTTGCGCGTCAAGCTCCACATCCGCCGAGGCCACGAAAACCGTGGTGTCGAAATCGGCGTCGATCTCGTCGATGTTGACGTCGTCGATCATGAAATTGTTGTTGCGATTGGTGCTCATGGCACTGGTCCTCCAGTTTGCCCGGCTGGCCACCAATCATCTCAAAAGTGACTACTGCCGGGCATGGTTGGGTTTCAGGTATCGTCTGTGCCGGGCTGGTGTGTAGGTACTGCCATACCAACAGATCGGCCCGTCTCTTGCGGTCGTGTCCGTGGTCCTCCTCCGTCTGGGTGCAGGGCCTTGTCGTCCGGATCGGATGATCCGGGCGCTGGCCGCTGCGGGCCGGTGGTTGCGTGATGCGTGCAGGCCGATCCGACCGATTGAAATGAACTTTGTGCAATGTCCGCCCATGACGGGGCGACATCTGCAGGGTCCCATCCCATCAGGGGATTCGGAAGTTGGACAAAGGATTAGGGGGATGTTAAGTCGATGATTCCGAACAGATTTAACGATTGATCCCTTTTAGGAAACAGTGAGTAGTCAATTTAGAGTATATCTTTTTTCGGGGTTCAGATGGTGAGGCAACGCGGCATTTCCTGCACGAACGGGTATGCCGCATTTGCCGAACAAGTTTCCGTAACGGCATGATCTTCAATGCTATTCCAAAGGACAGGCTGTGCGTTGGAATAGTAATGACACAAGGCGAGCTTTCCTGAGCGCGGCCGGGACCGCCCGTCAGAAGGGACTTCCGGGCTGCCATAATGTCACCTTAATCGTTCGGCTAGTTCCGAAGCCTAGCGAAATGTCGTATAGGTTTGACTGGATATTGGTGAGATGGAGTATCCGAAGCTGCCATTTTTTTGACATATTCTGCGTTTGGCGACCTTGGGGGGTACCATGTTTGAACGCGAGACCAGAGATGCTGCGGGTATTAGCAACCGCAGCGGTTCTACTGACGTTTTCATTTTCGTTGGTGGGGCCCTAGTATTTCCGAACTCGATCCTGCGCATTGCGGAGCAGGAGGCCGGGGGGGTGCATGCGCTGCGGCTCGATACATTGCGCGAGTTGCAGTCATTGGCACGCGACCGGACATTGACCGTCCGAAAAGTCTTTTTTGACGACCGCATGGCCACGGATGTATTGCGCAACTTCGACCGCTACCGCGCTGATTTTCCTGACGCGGATTGGATCCTGGCCTACCGGGAACAGAGCGTGGCGCGGCGTCTTCTGGACGAACGGGCGCAGGCACCGCGTCTGGCGGACATCCTGTTGCTGCCGATGACCCTGCCGATCTGCCCGTGGTCCTCGATGCTGCGCTTGGTGCTGGCCGGACAGTTCATCGCCTCGGGCGATCTGATCGGTCCGGCAGCCTCGCCACAGGTCAAGGCCGCCCCGCCGCCTGCGCCACGACTTCAGATGCAGGCCGAGATAGCGGCCGAGTCGGGAGAGACAGCGGTCATGACCGATTCTATAGCGGGGCTTCCCCATTCGGACCCCGGATTGACCCGTCGCGAGAAAGAGGTGCTGGCCCTGGTCAGCCAGGGCGGGCGCAACAAGACCATCGCCCATACAATGTCGCTGTCCGAACACACGGTAAAGCTGCATCTGCATAACGCGATCACCAAAATCGGCGCGCGCAACCGGACCGAGGCCGCGACATGGTATCTGTCCCGTCAGTTGGGAGAGGGGCGGTGAGTCTTCAAAAACCAGTCGCTTCAGCCCCGCAACCCGCAGATTTTGATGAGATTCTGCTGTTGGTCGGGCGGCTGAACTATACCTGGACCAATACGGAAAGTCTGTTGCTGCATCTGATTGCGGGCCTGTCCGGCACCACAAAGGATGTGGCCATCGTGATCTTCCTGACATTGAACACCACACGCGCGCGGGTGGATCTGGTCGAGCGTCTGGCCAAGATGGATCATCAGAGCGCCGAGGAACGTGATGCGGTGCTGAACCTCACACGATCCCTGATGAAGCTGTCAGGGGCGCGCAATCGCTTCAACCATTGCATCTATGCCTTTGATCCGGAAGGCGGGCCGCCGAAATCCATCCTGATGCGGATTGCGGATCGCAAGGACGGGATCCGCATGGGGCAGACCTTGGATCTGGATGCGGCGGCGATTGACACGATCCGTCAGGCGATTGCCGATCTGGCCCGGATCAATCAGGAAATCTGGTCGCATATAGCCCGTTTCGACTATCCCTCCTGACCGGCTGACGCTCAGGCTGCGGCATTGGCCTGTCTGTAGCCTTCCACCAGGCGATTGACCGGCACGCGCGCCTTGAGTCGGGCCGCTACCATGTAGATCCCCGCGATCTTGCGGTGCAGGAACATTGTCTCGGCCGGCGGCACATGGGTCAGATCCCGGTCGCGTCCCAAGGCCAGACCCATATCGCGCAGCCGTGTCACCAGATCGGAAGTGCCGAAATCAAAGGGCGCGCGCTGGCGCAGCGGGATCATGGCCAGATCGAACATTTCGAGGATCAGGTCGCGCTGACGGGGCAGGGTGGTGGCGTCGATATAGCCGATGCGCAGCATCGCCGCCTCAATCGCCATCCGGTCGCGGCCCAATGCGGCGTCCAGCAACTGCCTGAAATTCTGGGTCAGGTCGGGGCCAAAGCGGGTGACCGCGCCGAAATCCAGCAGGACGATCCGCCCGGTCGCGGGATCAAGGCGGTAATTCGCCAGATTGGGGTCGGTCTGCATGGTGCGGAAGGTGAACAATTCGCGCAGGACCAGTTCAATCAACCGCCTGGCGGTCTGGTCCCGCTGGTCTTGTGGCGCTGCCAGCAAAGCATCAAGCGGCTGGCTGTCCACATAGCTCATCGCCAGAACCTGCGGGGTGCTGAGGTCAGGGTGGAGCGCGGGCAGGACGAAGTCGGGGGAATCCGCCAGCATATGTCCGAACGCCGAAAGATTGCGGGCTTCGGACTCGTAGTCCGCTTCGGCGTGCAGCTGACGGCGGGCATCCTCCAGCATCGGGGACAGGTCCACGCCCCGCGGCACCATGCCCGAGACGCGCAACAGGGCCGCGATATTGTCGATGTCACTGTCGATGCTGTCGCGCACACCGGGATATTGCACCTTGATCGCCAGATCGCGGCCGTCATGGGTGCGGGCGCGGTGGACCTGCCCGATCGAGGCTGCCGCGAAGGGGCGCACGTCAAAGCGGGCAAAGCGCCGCCGCCAGTCCGGCCTCCAGGCGGAGTCCAGCACATCGCGCAGTTGAGCAGGTGGCATGTGGCGGGCCTCGTCGCGCAGGGCGGCAAGGATCGTCGTCATCTCGGGGGGCAGCAGCACGCCGGGGTCCATGGACAGCATCTGTCCCATCTTCATGGCCGCACCGCGCATCTTGCGCAGGTCACGGGTCACGCGGGCCGCTGTTTGCGGAGTCAGCAACATCTGTTGCAGGCGCGGACGCTCGCCCCGTGCCATCTGACGCAATCCGCTTGCCGCCATGTCACCCATCAGGCCCGTGGTCATGCCGCCAAGACGCAGCATCCGACCCAATCGACCCTCGGGCACGGGGGCGGCGTCCGGGTCGTCGTTCCATACTGTCATCCCGATATCCCCCGACTTGCTGTTGCGGGTGACATGGTTCAAATCCCGCGCGCGACCAGAGGGGTCGCAGGGGAAACCGATCCGTGACCGGACTTTGCCTCTGTGCGGCTCTGGAAGTGCGATGGCGACGGGGGCAGTTCCGTCTCAGTGTTTCGGGATTGTCACCGGTTTGCGCAGACGCGCTTGCGCCGCTATGCGGAACGGGGCATTGGGGGCGCCATAGCCGTCGTATCGGCCTGTGCGCTGAACGATCTCGAAGAACAGGCCGTCACCGAAAGGACGACTGTAAAGCTGGAAAAACTGCCCGGTCTCATCCTCATCATACAGGATGTTGCCTGCTTTCAGGCGGTCCAGCAGAGCGGCGGGCAGCGCATAGCGCGCGTCCAGATCATCATAGTAATTCGCGCCGATGGGCAGCACGGCAAAGCCGTTATCCGCCAAGGCTTTTGCGGTGGCGAAGATGTCATTGCAGGCAAAAGCGATGTGCTGCGTGGCCGCACCGAAGCTGTCCGCCAGAAACCGGGTGGCAAGGGTGCGCCGGGCTTCTGCCCCGTTCAGGGTGATGCGCAGCCCGCCGGATTTGACCGCTTGGCTGCGCACAAGGCCTTCAGGGTCGGCCACGTCGACCATAGCGGCCTTTTGTCCGTCCAGAAGGGCAGTATAGAACTGAGTCCAGCTCAGCATCTCGTCGAAGGGCATGGTTTGCGAGATGTGATCCACGGCTGTCAGCCCTGCGCCGGGGCTGGCATTCTCAACTGATGTGAAATCCACATCCCACAGACGTCCGAGGTCGCTGTGGTCATCCAGCAGGCGCAAGAGGCTACCGCCGACACCGCGCAGGGCGGGGATGTCCAACTCTCCGGGGTTCGGGCCGTCGCCGAAAGGCTCGGCCAGCAGGGCCTTGCCCCGCGTGAAGGTCTGGCGGGCATCGGGGACGACGATGGCGATCTCGCTGACGCAGGTGCCGTGGCTGAGGAAGGCGGAATGGGCATAGCCCTGTCGTTCCGTATTGACGAGAATATTGACCCCATTCTGCTGGAAACGCCGCACGTCTTTCGACAGGTGCTGTCCTGTCAATCGGAACCCGATGGTCTGCAAAAGCGCTTCAAGCTGCGGCGCTTCGGCGGGCGACGTCACGAATTCGATGAAGGCGACACGATCGACGGGCGCAGGGGCGGGCATTGTGGACAGACCTGCGGACGGGCCGGGTTCTGCGCGGCGCACAGCATCCATCAGGTTGATCAGTGATCTGTGCCCGTCCAGCGCCACCAGCCGGGGCAGTCCCGCACGGAACTGGTCGTTGAAGACTTCAAGGCTCAGCGGCCCGTCATATCCTGTCGCCAGAACCGCGCGCAGGAAAGCGGTCACGTCCAGATCTCCCTCGCCGGGCATGCAGCGGAAATGGCGCGACAGGTAGAGCAGGTCCATACGGATCGCAGGGGCGTCGGCCAGTTGCACGAAAAAGATCTTCTCGCCGGGGATGCGGCGGATGGTGTCCGGGTCGATGCCCCGCGCCAGCGTGTGATAGCTGTCAAGGATCAGGCCGATCTGCGGATGATCGGCGCGGCGCACGATTTCCCATGCGTCGCGGTGATCATCGACATGCCGTCCCCAGGCCAGCGCCTCATATCCGACGCGCACGCCGTAATCTGCCGCGACGGCACCCAGATCTGCCAGATCTTCGGCCGCGCGGTCGATCCCGCCCAATGATTGCGGATGAACGGAGGAACAGATCAGCATCAGATCGGTGCCAAGTTCGTTCATCAAGGCGAACTTGCGCCTTGCGCGGGTGAAAGCGCGGGCGCGCAGCGGGTCGGGCAGGCCTTCGAAATCGCGGAAGGGCTGGAACAGCAGCACCTCGAGTCCATGATCGCGCACCATCTGTCCTGCCGCGCGCGGTGACAGGTCGGAGGCGAGGAAATCCTGTTCGAAAATCTCGATCCCGTCATAGCCTGCGGCGGCAATCGCCTCCAGTTTGGTGGCGAAATCCCCCGCGATGGAGACGGTGGCGATCCCGGTTTTCATGCAGCTACCCGTGCGGTCAGATCGGCACGGAGGCGGGTCTCGTCCAGCGGCAGGCCCGCGAAGAGATGCCATGCGTCGACGCCCTGGCCGATGAACAGCTCGTAACCCGATATGGCGGTCAGGCCCGCAGCGGCCGCGTCCGACAAAAAGGCCGTGTTGACTGGCGTATAGACCGCGTCGAAGGCCCAGCCCCGCGCGGGCATCGCATTGCGGGGTAGTGGGGTGCCATCGTGCCCGACCATGCCTACGGGGGTGGCGTTCAAGACCCCCTCGACCCCCTGCGCCAGATCCGCCGCCGACTGCCCCAGCGTAATGGGCAGGTCCGGGAAACCGGCGCGCAGGGCGTTGGCCAGTGCTCTGGCGCGGGCGCTGTCCAGATCGGCGATCCGCAGCTCTGCCGCGCCCAAGCCCGCCAGTGCGAAGGCCAACGAGCGGCCCACGCCCCCGGCCCCGATCAGCAGGACGACGCCGGGCGAAAGATCCCCCCGCGCCGCGCGATAGGCGGACAAGAAGCCGGAATAGTCAGTGTTGAACCCCTCGGGCTGGTCCTTGCCGAACAGGACCGTGTTGACCGCCCCCATGGCCTGCACCAGTGGGTCGGTAATCCGCACACGCAAAGCCGCCTTTTCCTTGTAGGGATAGGTCACGTTGATCCCCCGATAACCCGCCTGCGCCACGTGGTCGAACAGCGCATCGAAGGGCTTGCCCATCTCGCGCGGGACCAACCTGTCATAGGTCACATCGATCCCGTGTTGTGCGCCTGCCAAGCGGTGCAGCAGCGGCGCGCGCGACGCGCCTATATTGTCGCCGATCAACCCAAGCAGAAGGTGGCGTCGCATCCGGACTACTCCGCCGTCATGCGGCAAGCCGCCTCAACCGCGCTGCGGTAGCCCTGCGGACCAAGGCCCGCGATCACGGCCGTTGCCACTTTGGACATCAAGGAATGCTGATAGACTGCGTCGCGGCGGTGGATGTTGGTGATGTGCAATTCGATCACCACGCCCGGGAACATCTTGAGCGCATCCATGATCGGCACGGATGTGAAGGTCAGCCCGGCGGGATTGATCACGATGGCGGCGGCGCCGGTGTCGATGGCCTCGTGAACCCAGTCGATGATCTGGTATTCCGCGTTGGACTGGTGAAAGACCACCTCGCGCCCGTCTGCCGCGGCCCGGCACATCCGTTCGATTTCGGCCAGGGTCGTGTGGCCATAGATCTCGGGCTCGCGGGTGCCAAGCCGGTTGAGATTGGGGCCGTTGAGGATGTGGATTGCTGCGGACACTGGATTTGCCTTTCTGTCGGTTAGCCCTGATATCCGAACTGCCGCGGCAGCCAGAGAACCAGATCGGGGAAGAGGGTCAGCACCACCAGCACAAGGATCAGTGATCCGATGAAGGGCACCAGATCCGCGAAGATATCCTTAAGGCGCGCGCCGGTGATGCTTTGCATGATGAAGATCAGCAGCCCGTAAGGTGGCGTGATCAGGCCGATCATGATGTTGACCACCGCGACAACACCGAAATGCACTGGGTCGATGCCCAAGGCCGCAGCGGTGGGAATGAACACCGGGACGATGATCAGCAGGATGGCCGTGCCTTCCAGCATCGCCCCCAGCAGCAGCAGGACGATGTTGACCATGATCAGGAATTGCAGCGGTGTCAGGTTCCAGCCTTCGAGATAGACCCGCAGGGTCTGCGGGATATTCTCGGCGGTCACCACATAGTTGAAGACCAGAGCCCCCGCGATCAACATCCCGATCGAGGCCGAGGAGCGTGCGCCGGCGGTTAGTGCGTTATACAAGTTGCGCGGCGTGATTGACCGATAGAGCAGCGCCGAAACCACGAAGGCATAGGCCGCCGCGACAGCCGCCGCCTCGGTAGGGGTCATGGCTCCCGAATAAATCCCGCCCAGCAGCACCACAGGCATCAGTAACGCCGGAAAGGCGCTTGCCGTGATCCCCGGCAGATCGCGCAGCGGGGTCGGGGCTTCGACCGGGAAATTCTGGCGGCGCGACTGGATCACCACCAGCACCATCAGCATCAGCGCCATCAGGATGCCCGGCAGAACCCCTGCCAGAAACAGAAACCCGATCGAGGTGTTCGACACGAGTGAATAGAGGACCATGGGGATGGAGGGCGGCACGATGGGGCCGATCACGGCGGAACTGGCGGTCAGGGCTGCGGCGAAACTCCTTGTATAGCGACCGTCGCGCGTCATCATGTTGGCGATGATGCGTCCGGTGCCGGCCGCATCCGCAAAGGCCGAGCCTGACATGCCGGAAAAGATCAGGGATTGCACGATGTTCACATGGGCCAGCCCGCCTCGGAAACGCCCGACAAAGGCATTGCAGAAGCGCAGCAGCCTGTCGGTCATCGAACCCGTGTTCATCAGTTCCGCCGCGAAGATGAACAGCGGCACGGCAAGGATGACATAGCCAGTGAACATGCTGTTGAGCAGGCGTTCCGCGACCAATCCAAGGTCCTGTCCGCGCATGTAAAGATACATGATCGAGCCCGAGATCATCGACAGGCCGATGGGCAGGCCAAGCAGAGCCAGAAGGCAGATCACGACCAGGGCGGCGGAGAAGGGGTCCACGCTCAGCGCTCCTTGTCGGACAGATCGGAGGGGGCGGCCGGATCATGCCCCCGCAGGGCGCGCACAGCCAACCAGAGATAGCGCAGGATCACGGCCACCGCAAAAAGGATGTAGATAGCGTAAAGCCAGTCATAGCGGATGCGAAGGTAGGAGGTGCTTTGCACCTTCATGAAGGTGACGTAGTCCCAGACAGCCGGAAGCGACAGCAGGAAAAGTCCCACCACCCCGGCGGCGGATATTACGGTAAATACACGGCGCAGCCGGGCGCTGACCGAGCCGTAGATGATGTCGAAGCGGATTTCCTCGCGTTCGCGCAGCACGAATGCCGCACCCCAGAGAACGAGCCAGACCCACATCACCGAACTGAGTTCAGAGGCCCAGCCCGACGACCAGTTGAGCACATAGCGAAACAGGATCGTGATCAGGAAAGACACGAACATCACCGCCAGCATCAGCGCGGCCACCGCCTCGGCGGCAAGGCCAAGCCAGCGGAATATCCGGCGTGCGGTCTGTTGCATGGGAAAACCTTTTCGTGATCGACGGAGACCAGCCACCTGACCGGTCTCCGCGGCAGTGGGATCAAAGAGCGTTGATCCGGTCGACCATGCCTGCAGGCCAGTCGGCCGAAAGCGGCGAGTTCAGATACTTCTCCTGCGCATAGGCGCGGAAAGCATCCACATCGGGGGTATAGACCTCAAGCCCCTCGGCCCGGAAGAAATCGGCCAATTCGGCCTCGCGCTTCTGATGCTCGGCGGCAGACCATGCCATCGCCTCATCGGCGGCGGACTGGAAGGCTGCTTGCTGCTCCGCGCTCATCGCGTTCCATGCCGAAGACGAAATCGTCAGCAGGTCGAAGGCCACCAGATGCGAGGTCAGCGCGATCTGAGACATCACTTCATAGAACTTCATGTTCTGCACGTTGGGCAGCGGGTTGTCCTGTCCGTCGATGGCCCCGGTCTGAAGACCTGTATAAACCTCGGCATAGGCCATGGCGGTGGGGTTGGCGCCGATCGACTCGCCCAGGAACTGCCACGCCTCGCCGGGCGGCATCCTCAGACGGATGCCTGCCAGATCGGCGGGGGTGTTGATCTTTGTCTCGGGCTTCAAGCCCAGATGGCGCGAGCCGAAATAGGTCGGCCCCAGAATGTGAATGCCCAACTGCTCTTCGGCCATGGCCTTCATCTCGGCGCCGGCATCCGAGGCGAAGAAAGCTTGCAGGTGCGCGGGGTCGCGGAACAGATAGGCCGAGGTCAGGATCGACCATGCCGGAATCTGGTTGGCGATGTCCTGCGGCGCGATGTTGCCCATCTCAAGGTTGCCGCGTTGCAGGGCGACCAGTTCTGTGCCCTGCCCGAACAGGGTGCCGCCGTAGTGCATTTCCATCACGGCCAGATCGGCGACGCCCTCGGCAAACCGCTCCATCATGCGGGCACGGATGTCCTGATCCGAGAAAACCGCCGAAAAGCGCAGCGTGGGTTTGTCCTGTGCGGCCGAACGTCCCGCCGTCAGGCTTGCGGCCAGCATGGCCGCGGCGCCCGTCATCAACATGGCACGCCGTGTAAGGTTCAGTTTCATGATGTCCTCCCTCATGTCCATCGCAGGTGCGGGCAAGGTCCAGCCCAACAGAGGTCGAGACTAAAACCTATAATTTCTAAATCAACCGTATATTTTAACAAAAGATGATATTTGTGATAATATCATCTTTTCTTGGCGGTTGTCTGATCTTACCCTGCATGAGACAAGAGACAGGACACTTCTCTGGCCGCAGTTCAGGGGCAACATGATCGACACAGCCAGCGAACATACCTACCGCGCGATTCGGCAGGACATCATCCATGGCAAGCTTGCGCCCCGCATCAGGCTGCGTCTGGACAGCCTGCGCGAGACTTATGGCGCCAGCGTCAGCACCCTGCGCGAGATCCTGAACCGCCTGACCGGCGAGGGGCTGGTGGTCGCGGAAGGGCAGAAGGGTTTTTCTGTTACACCCGTCTCGCAGCACGAGTTCGAGAAACTTGCCGAGTTGCGCGAACTGTTCGAGACCCATGCCATAAGACGGGCCTTTCAGAACGGCGATCTGGAATGGGAGGGGCGCGTGGTCGGTGCCCACCACATGCTCCGCGTTATCGAACAAAGGATGCAGACGGGCGATACAAGCAATGCGACGTTGTGGAAGCAGTATGACAAGCGGTTCCACCATGCGCTGATCTCGGCCTGCGGGTCCGAGGAGTTGCTGAGCGCCCATTCTGCGGTTTTCGACAGGTATCTGCGGTATCAGATCATCGCGGTGATCTTCCGTGGTGCTCCGGCCGCCGCGGAACATCTATCCCTGCGCGATGCAGCCCTGACACGCGATGCCGATCTGGCGGCAAAAGTGCTGCACCAGCATATCAGTGCTTGTGTCGAACATACGGCCGAGGGTGGCAAGCTGGAACGTGGCGGGCCCGAGGACGGCGATGATCACGACCCCACCGAAGAAACCGTGGCCGGGTCGATCTGGCGCAGCGTGCGACGCGATATTCTGAACGGGACACTGGCCCCTATGCAAAAGCTGAAACTGGACGGGCTGCGCGACAGATATGCCGCGTCGGTCAGCACGCTGCGCGAGGTGCTCAGCCGTCTGGCGACCGAAGGGCTGGTTCTGGCCGAAGGGCAGCGCGGTTTCGAAGTCGCGCCGATTTCACCCGCGAATTTGCGCGAACTGGCCGAGTTGCGCCTGCTGATCGAAGGGCAGGCGCTGACGGATTCATTCGCGCGCGGCGATGTCGAATGGGAGGCGCATGTGATGGCCGCCTATCATCGCCTTGTGCGGATGGAAGAACGGATGCGGCAAGGTGACCGAAGTGTCGTGCAAGACTGGAAACGCTTTGATTGGGAATTTCATCAGGCCCTGATCAGCGCCTGTGGGTCAAAGGTGCTGCGACAGTTCCACGGCGCGAATTTCGACAAATATCTCAGATACCAGATGATCGCGCTGTCGTTCCGGGGCGATGTCGCATCCGTCGAGCACCGCGCCTTGCTGGACGCCGCAATGGCACGCGATGCCGCAGCCGCCCGCACCATCCTGCAACGCCATTTGATGGGGGGCGTTGAACACGCGCTGGCCAGCGGCACGATTGGAGAGGGCTGCGTGTCCTCGGCCCCCACGGATGCACCGCGCAAACCGTCGTGAGGAGCGGCGAGCAGGTGGGTTGACGGGGAAATCCTGCTTGCAGGATCACGCCGGCGGCCCCGTTCTTACAGATCCGTTAGCATGCCCAAGGCTCTTTCCGCGGCGAAGGCAACTGTCTCGGATAGCGTCGGATGGGCATGAACGGTCAGGGCGATATCCTCGAGCGTCGCCCCCATCTCGATCGCCAATGTGACCTCGGCAAGCAATTCTCCGGCGTTGCGCCCGACGATCGTGCCACCCAGGATGCGGTGGCTGTCAGGATCATAGATCAGCTTGGTCAAGCCGTCACCACCGCCCGAGGCAAGATTGCGGCCGCTGGCTGCCCAGGGAAAACTGGTAGCCCTGACCTTGCGTCCCGCGGCCTTGGCCTGATCCTGCGTGAGGCCGACCCATGCCAGCTCGGGGCTGGTATAGGCGACAGAAGGGATCAGCACAGTATCCAGCGCGGCCCGATGGCCTGCGACCACTTCGGCTGCGATATGGCCCTGATGGGTGGCGCGATGCGCCAGCATGGGGTTGCCCGTGACATCCCCGATGGCGAAAACATGCGGCTGGGCCGTCCGGCCTGCAGCATCCGCCGCGATCACGCCGCCGGTGGGCGAGGGCAGGCCCGCACGTTCCACATCAAGCCCGTCCCCATTGGCGCGTCTGCCCACGGACTGGATGACCGCACCTGCCTTGATCTGCCCTGCAAAACGACCGGTGCAGGTCAATGTAAGGGCGGTCTTGCTGGCCTTGACGGCAGTCACCCTGGTGTCGGTATGGATCGTCACGCCCTGCGCTTCGAGGGCGGCGTGCAGGATCGCCGTTGCCTCGGGGTCAGCGCCGGTGGCGATCTGTCCGGCCAGTTCGATCACGGTCACTTCCGCCCCCAGGGCCGCGTAGATCGTGGCCATTTCCAGCCCGATGATCCCGCCCCCCACGATGGCCAACGCCTTGGGCACCTCGCGCAGTTCCAGCGCGGCGGTGCTGTCCCAGATACGCGGGTCCTCCGGCCAGTCAGGCAAGCGGACAGGCGACGAGCCGACGGCAATCACCACCTTGTCGAAATCGAGCGTGGTCCCGTCGATACTGACGCTATGCGGAGCAGTGAATTGCGCCTTGCCCTGAAGCACCTTGACCTTGCGCTTGCGGGCAAGACCCTGCAGCCCGTGGGTCAGGTTGCCGACGATATGGTCTTTCCGGGCCCGCAGCTTGTCCAGATCCAGCTTTGGAGCGCTGAATTCCACGCCCCAGTCGGCCATATGTGCCGCCTCACGGATCACTTCGGCGGCGTGCAACAGGGCCTTGGACGGGATGCAGCCCTCGTTCAGGCAGACGCCCCCCAGTCGGTCGCGGGCATCGACAAGCGTGACGGACAGGCCCAGATCGGCGGCACGGAACGCGCAGGCATAGCCGCCCGGCCCCGCGCCGATCACCAGCAGATCGGTGTGATCGGTCATGATGGCCTCCCTCAGATCAGCATGTTGCGCGGATCCGCGATCAGCCCGCAGTAATGAGCCATGAACCGCGCCGCATCCGCGCCGTTGATCACGCGGTGGTCATAGGACAGGTCCAGCGGCACCATCGGCACGGGGCGCGGGGTGTCGCCGTCCCAGACAGTCACGGTTTCGGTCCGGGTGACCCCGAGGATCGCCACTTCCGGCGGGTTGACGATGGGGCTGAAGGCTGTGCCGCCGATGCCGCCCAGATTGGTGATCGTCATCGAGGCGCCGCCCATCTCGTCGGGTTTGATCTTGCGGGCCTGCGCGCGCGCGGCCAGATCCGCAATTTCGGCCGCGATCTGCCACAGACCCTTGCGGTCGGCATCGCGGATGACCGGCACCATCAGGCCGTGCGGAGTGTCCACCGCAATGCCGATATGCACATAGTCCTTGAGGATGAGCCGCTGTCCGTCGGCGGACAGCGAGGCGTTGAAGCGGCCGAAGCGCCGCAGGCTCCGCGCAAGGGCCACAACGTGAAAGGCCAGCGCCGTCAGCTTGACGCCGCGCGCCTCGGCCTCGGGTTTGAGGGATTGGCGGAACGTCTCCATCGCGGTGACATCGGCCCGGTCGTGATGGGTCACCGCCGGGATCAGGGATTGCGCGGCGGCCATGTTGCGCGCGGCGACTTGCGCGAAACGGCTCATCGGTTCTTCGGAGACGGGGCCGTATTGCGCGTGATCCACATCCCAGAAGGCTGTATCGGCGGCTTGCGGTGTGCTTGGCGTGCGATCCAGATCTTCCGGGGCGATGGTCGTGCGGCCAAGGCTCTTGGCCAGCGCGGCGATATCGACATTCTTTTCCCGTGCAAGGCGGCGGGTCGAGGGGCTTGCGATAATCTCTGTCATCGTGGTCCCCCTTACCAGCTTGCCGCAATGTATTGCGTTTCCATGAATTCAAGCATGCCTTCATGCCCGCCTTCACGACCAAGGCCGGATTGCTTGGTGCCACCGAACGGGGCGGCGGGGTCGCTGACCAGCCCCCGGTTCAGGCCGACCATGCCGTAATCCAGCTTTTCGCAGACCTGTAGCGCGCGTTTGAAATCACCCGAAAAGACATAGGCGACCAACCCATATTCGGTGGCATTGGCGCGGGTGATCACCTCGGCCTGATCCGTAAAGGTCTGGATTGCGGCGACGGGGCCGAAAATCTCGTCATGCACGCAGTCTGCGTCCTCGGACACGTTGGACAGGACCGTGGGCGGGTAGAAGAAGCCCGGACCATCGAACACGGTGCCGCCACATTCGACGCGTGCCCCCTTGGCCACGGCATCGGCCACGAAGGCGGCGACCTTGTCGCGGGTGTCGGCATTGACCAAGGGACCCACATCGACGGAGGGATCGGTGCCGTCGCCCACCTTGAGGGCGGACATGCGCGCGGTCAGGCGTTTGGTGAAATCTGCCGCAATGCCCTCGTGCACATAGATTCGGTTCGCGGCGGTGCAAGCCTCGCCCAGATTGCGCATCTTGGCCAGCATCGTGCCCTCGATGGCGGTGTCCATATCGGCATCTTCGAACACGATCACAGGGGCGTTGCCGCCCAGTTCCATGGCCGGTTTCAAGACCTGATCGGCGGCTGATTTCAGCAGCTTGCGGCCCACGCCGGTTGAACCCGTGAAGCTGACGACGCGCACGCGCGGATCATGCAGCATGTGATCGACCAACGCGCCTGTCTTGCGCGAGGGCAGCACGTTGACCAGTCCGGGCGGCACGCCTGCTTCCTCCAACAGCGGCATCAGCGCCAGCATGGTCAGCGGCGTCTCGGACGCGGGTTTGATGATCACCCCGCAACCCGCAGCCAAAGCGGGCGCAATTTTGCGCGTGCCCATCGCGGCGGGATAGTTCCAGGGCGTGATCAGCACGGCCAGCCCGGCGGGTTTGTGCTGCACCATGATCCGGGCACCGCTGGCGGGGGCATGGGTGATCAGACCGTCGGCACGCACGGCCTCTTCCGCGAACCAGCGGAAGAATTCGGCGGCATAGGCCGCCTCGCCGCGCGCATCCGCCCCGGCCTTGCCGTTTTCCAGCGTGATCAGATGGGCGAAGTGATCCAGCTTGGCCGTCATCAACTCCCATGCGCGGCGCAGCACTTCGGAGCGGTGACGCGGTGTCTGCGCGGCCCAGTCCTTCATCGCCGCCTCTGCCGCGTCCAGCGCGGCATCCGCATCCGCGATATCGGCCGATGCGACCGAGGCGATGACCTGTTCGGTCGCGGGGTTGATGACGTCAAAACGCTCAGCCGTCTTGTGCCATGTGCCGTTGATATAGAGATCGGTGTAATCCATGTCGGTCCCCCGGGGGTCAGAGCAGGTGGCGAAGCGGTTGCTCCATCCGTCCTGCGAATGCGGAAAGTAGGGCGATGGCGGCGGGCGCGGGCATCTGGTCGGCGCTGCATTCCAGCGTGAGGATCAGGCCCACGTGGCCGGACATCACCGTGATCACAGGCGCGTCCCCGGCCCCCGCCGCAACCGACCGCAAGGCCGTGTCGCGCAGATCGCGCAGGATAAGGTCGGGGCTGTCATCGCTGCGGGTGATGGCCGACAACGCCCGGTCGGGCGGGATGGCAAAACCGCGTGAGTGTCCATGACGCTCGATGGCGATGGTGCCGGGCTGCGACAGGCTTGCCCCGGCCAGTCCAGCCAGCACGGCGTCCCGATCGGTCAGGCCATGGGAGGCCGCCGCCCATTCAGCGAAGGCGGTGAAACCGTCTGTTGCGATCTCGGCTGTCAGGCGGATCGGGGCGGCAGTCACTGTGGCTGTGGCGGGTATCCTGGCTGGCAGATTTGCCAGAACATCAAGATCACGTACATGAAACGGCTGTGGATGGCCCGCTTCCACAAGGCGGTGCAGGTCCAGCCCCCGCTCAAGCGCCAGACGCCGCACCTTGGGCGAGGCAAGGATACGGCCTGTCGGGCTTTGCATCGGTGGCTGCTTTGGCGCGGGCTGCTCCTTCGCCCTTGCGGGCGGCGTCGCGGCGGGTGCAGGGGGGGCTTTCGCTGCGCTTGGCGCGGGGGTGGAATTGGCGCGGCGCGCGGTGGTGGTGGCGGGTTTGTCTGCGCTGATGATGGCGAGGGTGGCCCCCACCGGCACATCCTCGCCCGGTTCGGCCAGGGTGGCGGCCAGATAGCCATCCATGCCTGCGGGCACTTCCATCGTGCTTTTGTCGGTCTCGACCTCGAACAGGATGTCGTCGGCGGCGACCTTGTCGCCCAGGTCCTTGGTCCAGCTGACCAGAAGGCCGCTGTCCTGCGCCATGCCAAGCTGGGGCATGGTGACGGGCTGACCCTTGGGCAGATCATCCGCATGGTCAGGCGCGGGGGCTGAAACAGAGGCAGGGGTAGGGGCAGGCGCGGGGCTGTCGTCTTCGGCACTGTCCGAGATGCGGGCAATGACAGCACCCACAGGCACATCCTCGCCCTCGGCGGCGGTGATCCCGGTCAGGAAGCCGCTCGCCTGCGCCTCGACCTCCATCGTGGCCTTGTCGGTTTCCACCTCGAACAGGGCATCGCCCTTGGCCACGGGATCGCCCGCCGCCTTGAGCCAGGCCACGATCTTGCCCGCATCCTGCGCCATGCCAAGCTGGGGCATTGTCACATCATGCGGCATGGATCAGCTCCCCCGCGCAAAGCTTGCGGGCATTGGCGGCGACACCTTCCGGCGTGGGCACGGTGACATCCTCCAGCGCGGGCGAGAAGGGGACGGGCACATCCATCGCCCCCATCCGCAGGACCGGCGCATCGAGGTGATAGAACGCCTTCTCGTTCAGGCGGCTCGCGATTTCGGCGGTGATCCCATAGCTTTGATGCCCTTCGTCAATGACGATGGCGCGGCTGGTCTTGCGCACGCTTTCAAGCAGCGTCGCCTCGTCCAGCGGCACGATGGTGCGCGGGTCGATCACCTCGGCTGAAATGCCCTCGGCAGCCAGCAGTTCCGCCGCCTTTTCCGCCACTTGCACCATCGAGGATGTGGCGATCAGGGTGATATCCGTCCCCTCGCGCTTGATATTGGCGACGCCGAAGGGGATGAGATACTCCTCCTCGGGCACGGGTGCCTTGTCCTGATACATCAGTTTGTCTTCGAAGATCACGACCGGGTTGTTGTCGCGGATCGCGGTCTTCATCAGGCCCTTGGCCTCATAGGCCGAAGATGGCATGGCCACCTTCAGCCCCGGAATATGGGCCACCAACGCCTGCAAGGATTGCGAATGCTGCGCGGCCGAGCGGCGGGTGGCGCCCATATTGGTGCGCAAGACCAAAGGCACGTTCAGCTTGCCGCCGGACATGTAATGGATCTTGGCGGCCTGATTGCACAACTGATCCATCACCAGAAAGATGAAATCGCCGAACATCAGATCGACGATGGGGCGGGCCCCCGTCATCGCGGCCCCGACGGCCAGCCCCATGAAACCGGGTTCCGAAATCGGCGTGTCGATGACGCGCTGCGTGCCGAACTCCTCGACCAGACCGGACAGCACCTTGAAGGGGGTGCCCGCTTCGGCCACATCCTCGCCCAGCAGGAAAACCGTCGGATCGCGGCGCATTTCTTCGGCGATGGCCTCGTTCACGGCCTGGGATAGGGTGATCTCTCTCATGATAGGCTCTCCTCAGGCGGCGTAAACATGCATGTCCACTTCGGACACATCGGGATAGGGGGCGGCTTCGGCATAGGCGACGGCCTCGGCGGCATCCTTTTCAACTTCCGCATTCATCGCCTCGATCTCCTCCTCGGAGGCGATGCCCTGTTCGACCAGCCATGACCGGAAGCGGATGATCGGATCGCGATTTTCCTTCCAGTCCTTCTCCTCGTCCTTGGAGCGGTAATAGGCGCGGTTGATGTCGCCGACATGGTGGCCATGATAGCGGTAGGTTTCCAACTCGATGAAGAACGGACCCTCGCCCTTGCGGCAACGTGCGACCAGTTTCTGGGTCAGCTCGTTCACGGCCAGAACATCCTGACCGTCGATCCGATGCGCTTCGATCCCGAAGGCCTCGGCCCGCGCGGTGATGGAACCTGCGGCGATTTCCTCGGTCTTGGTATATTCGGAATAGCCGTTGTTTTCGCAGGCATAGATCACGGGCAGTTTCCAGAGCGCCGCCATGTTCATCACCTCATAAAGCAGGCCCTGCGCCGTGGCCCCGTCGCCGAAGAAACAGACGGTCACATCATCCTGCCCCATCAGCTTGGCGCGCAGGGCCGAACCGGTGGCGATCCCCATGGACCCGCCGACGATGGCATTGGCCCCCAGATTGCCATGGCTTTGGTCGGCGATATGCATCGACCCACCCTTGCCCCGGCAATAGCCTTCGGCCTTGCCCAGCAATTCGCAGAACATCTGTTTGAAATCGGCCCCTTTGGCCACGCAATGCCCATGCCCACGATGGGTCGAGGTGATGCGGTCATCATCCGTCAGCGCCTCGCAGATGCCTACGGCCACGGCTTCCTCGCCGGAATACATATGCGTCAGGCCAGGCATCTTGGCCGACAGGTAAAGCTGGTTCGCGTTATCCTCGAACGTGCGGATGCGGACCATCTGGCGATACATGCGCAGGTAATCTGCGGAATTGGTCTGTTTGGCGGGGCTCATGGCAATATCCTTTGCGGGAAGTGACCCGGCGGCCTGCGCCGGGCCGGGTCCTGTCAGTAGCGGTTGGCAATCGGCAGTTCTTCCGCAGGGAAGAGGCTGATCACCTCGCAGCCGGTTTCGGTCACGACCACCTCTTCCTCGATCCTTGCGGCGGAATAGCCATCCGTGGCGGGGCAGTAGGTTTCCAGCGCAAAGACCATGCCGGTCTTGATCTCCATCGGGTGATCCATGCTGATCGCGCGGCTGATGATGGGCCGTTCGTGCAGCGCAAGGCCCAAGCCATGCCCGAATTGCAGGCCAAAGGCCTGATCCTCATTGGCAAAGCCAAGGCTTTCGGCGGTCGGCCAGACGGCGGCGACCTTGTCCGTGGTGACACCCGGCTTGATCATCGCGATCGAGGCGTCGATCCATTCGCGTGCCTTGGTATAGGCATCCGTTTGCGACGGCGTCGCACGGCCCACGTTGAAGGTCCGGTAGTAGCAGGTCCGGTACCCCTGATAGCTTTGCAGGATGTCGAAGAAGGCCTGATCGCCCGGCCGGATCAGCCGGTCGGTGAAGTTATGCGGATGCGGATTGCAGCGTTCGCCGGAAATGGCGTTGATCGCCTCGACATCGTCCGAGCCCATCTCGTAGAGCATCTTGTTGGACAGGGCGACAATGTCATTCTCGCGCACACCGGGTTTCAGCTCTTCATAGATCATGTGATAGACGCCATCGACCATGGCGGCCGCCTGCGTCAGAAGCTGGATCTCGTCCCAGTTCTTGATCTCGCGCGCGGCCAGCATGATCTGCTGGCCATCGACGACGTTGATCCCTTCCTCGCGCAGGGCGTGGAACATCGCCGTTTCGGCGTAATCCACACCCACCGGCATATCGGCCATGCCCGCATCGCGGATCAGCCCGGCAATCTGCTTGGCGTATTTCTGCATCAGGCCGAATTCGGGCGGGATCGTGCCGCGCATCCCGACGACACCGGCCAAGCAATGATCGGGTTCCAGCCAATCGGCATGCCGCTTGTGATGCATCGCCGCCGAGCCGAAATCCCAGACATAGGGGCTGTCATCGCCCGTCAGCAGGCAGAAGCGGCACATCTTGTCCCGCTCCCATTCGCCGATCTTGGTCGCAGATACATAGCGGATGTTGTTGACATCAAACAGCAAGAGCGTGCCCGCGTTCGAGGCCTGCAACGCCTGCCGCGTGCGGGCCAGACGATAGCGGCGCAGGCGGTCGTGATCGATGCGGCGTTCGAAATCCACTGTGGTATGGCCCCAGGCGGGCAGGCGTTCGCGCCATTCCCAGTTGGGTTCCAGATCTTGCGGCGTCAGCAGGTTCGGCATCAGGGCGCGTGACATAAGTTCCTCCTCCAGATGCGGGGATGCCGCACCTCTTTATGTTAGTTTTTCAGTGGTTTAGTGGCTTACTGGATGCACCAGCCGCCATCGATGTGGATCATCTGGCCGGTCATGTAGTCGCTGTCGTCGCTGGCCAGGAAAGACGCCGTGCCGACGATATCGCGCGGATAGGACACGCGTTTGATCTGAAGCGCGTCGCGCACGATGTCGTCATAGGCCTGACCTTCGCGTTCCTTGAACCCGATCTCGACCAGATCCTTGTCCAGCTGCTCCCACAGCGGGGTGACGACCACGCCGGGTGCATAGCCGTTGACGGTGATGTTATGTTCGGCCAGTCCGATGGCCCCGCAATGGGTCAGCGCCAGACAGCCGTATTTCGACGTGCAATAGACCGTCACATCCACCAAAGGCTTGCGCGACGCGATGGAGCCCACGTTGATCAGCTTGTAGGTATGCCCCTCCATCGGTCCTTGGGCGATCATCTGGCGCGCGGTTTCCTGCATGCCCAGCCACATGGCCTTGGTGTTGACGTTCATGATCATGTCCCAGTTGTCCTCGTCGATATCCATGAAGAACCGGGGTTTGTTCAGGCCCGCATTGAACAGGCCCACATTGATCGACCCGAAGGCCTCGACCGTGGCGGCGACGGCGGCGGCATTGTCCGCGCGCTGGGTCACGTCCATCCGCACCGCAATGGCCTTGCCGTTGCCTGCGGCGTTGATCCTTGCGGCGACGGTCTGCGCCTCGTCCAGATCCAGATCGCCGATGCAGACATTGGCGCCCTGACTGGCAAAGGCTTCCGCATTGGCAGCACCCATGCCGCGCGCGGCACCGGTGATCAGGATGTTCTTACCCTTGAGGCGGTTCGGGTCCATGGTGTCCTCCCTAAGTGACCTTGTGTCGTAAAATCTCTTCGGCGCGCGCCTGCACCCGCGCCAAAGCCTCGCGCGGGGTGACAATCCCGCGCAGCATGTCGTGCAGTTCCAGCCCGCACAGGCGGATGATGTCCGAAATCTGCGGAATCGGCGGGCGCGGCCAGAATTGCAGCTCGTCGCGCCATGACATCTGATCGACCAATTCGAAGATCGGCGACAGACGCCGCACCTCGGGATCGGCCCCCACGGAATAGCGCGGTGCCGTGCGGCTGCCGTTCTGGGCATAAAGTTTCTGTGCGCCGGGCGAGGTGAAGGCGACAAGTGCCTCGACCGCGTCATCCAGCCGTTCCTCGGCCAGATTGGACGGAATGCACAGGACGTAGCCGCCCACCGGTGCAATCGGCGCGCCCTCTGGCCCATGCGGATGCGGCAGATAGCCCGTGTTGCCATGGGCGGGGCAGCCTTCATCCAGCTCGAAATAGGGGGCCAGCAGGGTATAGCCGTAGGCCATCGCCACATGCCCGGCACCATAGGGCCGGACCCGCTCGAACCAGGACATCGACAGGATGTCGGGGGGCGAGAATTTCAGCAGCTCCATCAGGTAATCCGCTGCCGCATGTGCGCGGTCCGTGTCCAGCATGGGCCGGAATGTCTGACCTGCCAGACGATCGGCGTCATAGCCGCCCGCAATTTCGGGAATGTCGATGATCGGCTGACCAAAGGCCGCGCAGGTCATCATGAACGTGTGTCCCAGCGCGGTGCCGCGCGCAGCGTTCCACGCCACGCCATAGCGCCCCCGCCGGGGATTGTGGAAATGGCGTGCCGCCGCGATCACCGCCGCGGTGGTGGTGGGCGGTTCCAGACCTTCGGCAGCGAACAGATCCTTGCGGTAGAACATCAGTTCGGGCGTCGTCTGGCTGGGCACACCGTAAGGCCTGCCGCCCCAATGCGCGGCCCGCCAGCCTGCGGTGTGGAAATCGGCCGGATCAAGCCGCGAGACATCCATGACCTCGTCCAGCGGGCGGATCACACCTCTGTCCGCGAATTCACCGACCCAGGGCAGGTCAACGGCGATCAGATCGTAGCGGCTTTTGGGACGCTCGGCATTGCGCAACGCCTCTTCATACAGACGGTCGATCGAAAAGGCGCGCTGGTGAATATCAGTGCCCACGATCTGTTCGAACTGGCGCTTCAACCCTTCCATGACCATGAAGGTCGGATCGCCATGCACCAGAATACGCAATCCGCCCGGCAGCTTGAGCGGCTGCGGCAGGGCACTTGGCGGGGCGATGGTCGCCTGACCGGGCTGATAGGACCCGCCGAAGTAATAGTCCTCGGTGTCAGAGCCTGTCTCCAGACCGCCAAAAGAACTGCGGATCAGCCGGTCGATCCGGTCCGCCATCTGGTTGAAGCTGTCCAGAAGGCCGGGGCTGGGATGCAGGGAGAACGACTTGCCGCTGCGTGTGCGGGGCCGCCGCTCGACCAGACCCGCCTCCTGGATCTCGGCCAGTTTGCGGGTGGCTGTCGCATAGGGCACGCCAGCGGCCGAAACCATCGCCGAGGGCGAGACCATCCGCCCCTCGGCGTGGTTGCGCAGCAGGTGCAGGATCATGTTCAGATGCGGGTTGGGCGTGTTCGGGTCGATGGTGCTGTCCAGTTCGACCGACAGGTCGAACAGGAATTGCACCACGCGCTCCAGTTCGGGACTGGTGGCCATTGTGGACAGGTTCGCGGCCCCGGAGGGCACGAATTGTCCATAACGATCATTTCCTGTCATGCCGTGTTGCATCTTGCCTAACCGGACGGGGGCGCTTGCGCCGCGTCGCTTGCCGTTCATTCAGTTCCCCTCTCAGGCTGACCATTTTGATATCCAGTCAGTATCGCAAAAAAATCCAATTTGGATATTGGAAAGTCCAAAATGGATAAAAACGAGGCGTCAATACCTGGGGGAATCACGCTGGATAAGGGGGCGTTTGCGTCGGTTCGAGACACCGAAGGCTGGGAGGTCGCCTGCAAACGTGACAAGATAATTGATGGGAGGAACCAGAGAATGAAAGTTACACTGAAGGCCGCGCTGGTCTGCACGACAGCCATGTTCGCAACCGCAGCCGCCGCCGAGACCATGACGATCGGCATCACGCAGAACAATGTCGGCGTGGACAGCTATCAGACGACCTATGAACGTGCGTTCATCGCCGCCGCCGAAGCCAATCCCGATGTTGAGGCCGTGGTCCTGGATGCTGGCGGCGATGTGGCCCGCCAGATCGCGCAGATGGAGGACCTGATCCAGCAGGAAGTTGATGCCATCATCATCTGGCCCACCAATGGCGAGGCCGTGATCCCCGCCGTCCGCAAGGCGCATAATGCCGGTATTCCCGTGATCGTGACCAATTCGAACATCGCCGAGCAGGGCTTTGACTTCGTCGCCTCCTTCTCGGGGCCGGACAACATCACGCAAGGCGCCCGCGCCGCCGAGATCATGTGCGACAAGTTCAAGGACATGGGCATCGAGGCCGAGGCCCGCGTGGTGCAGATCTCTGGCCAGCCCGGCTATACCACCGCGATTGAACGGCAAAAGGGCTTTGACGACCGCCTGCCCGAGGTGTGCCCCAATGTGACGCTGGTGGAAACGCAGCCCGGCGACTGGAACCGCGAGAAATCGCAGCAGGTGATGGAAGCCTTCCTTGTCAAATACGACGATATCGACGGCGTCTACGCGGGCGACGACAACATGGGCGTGGGCGCGCTGAATGCGGCCAAGGCGGCGGGACGCGAGGGGATCATCTTCGTGGGTGCCACCAATTTCGCCGTTGGCTATGATGCGATGGCTGCGGGCGATTACTGGGGCTCGATCTACCAGTCGCCGGTGGACGATGCCGAAGCCGCACTCAAGACCGCGATCGACATCCTGAACGGCGAGGAACTGCCGTTCCTGAATTACTTCGATACGCCCAAGATCACCCAGGACAACATGGACGAGTTCACCAAACCCGTCTTCTGATCTCCTCCCGGGATGCGTGGGGCTGTGATGCCCCGCGCGTTTCCCCCTTTTCAGAACTTTGCGAATCTACGGAGGAACAGGATGTCACGTGTTGCGGGACGTTGCTGTATAGTGACCGGCGCTGCTCAGGGGATCGGCCGCGCCATCGGCGAAGCGCTGCTGGACGAGGGCGCGCATGTCTGTTTTGCCGATATCAACGCCGACAAGGTGGCCGCCGTTGCCAAGGCAAATGCCGCGCGGGCCGCAGCGGGCGGGGCGCAGGTGACGCATGCCGCCGTCGATGTGACCGACCGGGCGCAGGTGCGCCAGATGATCGCGCATACGGTATCCACCTTTGGCAGGCTGGATGTGATGTTCAACAATGCGGGCGTCAACAAGCCGATGAACTTCCTCGACGTGACCGAGGAGAACTGGAATTTCATCATGGGAATCAACGGGCTGGGGTGCATGATCGGCATGCAGGAAGCGGCCCGTCAGATGATTGAGCAGGGCGGCGGCGGCAAGATCGTCAACACCGCCAGCGTGGCCAGCCGTCAAGGCTTTGACAATGTGGCCCCCTATTGCGCCAGCAAATGGGCCGTGGTCTCGCTGACCCAGTCGGGTGCGCGCGATCTGGCCAAGCATGACATCACGGTGACGGGTTTTGCCCCCGGCGTGGTCGCTACAGAAATGTGGGAACAGGTCGATCAGGACCTGATGGGGATAGGCGCGGCGACGCGTCCCGGTCAGGCGATGGAGGAGTTCTCGGCCCAGATCCTGCGTGGACGCGTGGCCAAACCCGCCGATATCACCGGAACAACGACCTTTCTTGCGTCGCGGGACAGTGACTACATGACCGGGCAGATCATCATGATCGACGGAGGAATGACTCTGGTGTAGCGGCCAAGACCGGCACCGAGGGGGGAGAATGACATGGCAGGAATGACGAAACAGGGGATCGGCAGTATCCTTGCGAAACAAGGCATCCTGATTGCCTTCGCGATCTTCATGATCGGCTTTGCGCTGGCCAATCAGCGCTTCATCGCCATCGACAACATATCCGGCGTGATCCGGTCATCCGCCATTCTGGGTGTGATGGCGCTGGGGGTCACCTTCGTCGTGATCGGCGGTAATTTCGATCTGTCGGTCGGGTCGATGATGTCCTTTTCGACCATCGTGGTGCTGGACCTGCATGACAAGCTTGGCCCCGCGCTGGCCATACCCGCCATGTTCGCCATGACCATGGCGCTGGGGGCCTTCATCGGGTTTCTGGTCGGATACATGAAGCTGAATTCGCTGATCGTGACTTTGGGCATGCTGTCGGCGATCCACGGGCTGACCCTGACTTGGTCAGGGGGCAAGAACATGGATATCGCGGACAAGGCGGGAACCTGGTTCTCGGTCTTCGGGCAGGGCCGGATTCTGGGCGTGCCGGTGCCCATCCTGATCTTCTTGGGTCTCGCCATCATTCTGGGCATCGTGCTGGCCCGAACCCCCTTCGGGCGCAAGGTCTATGCCGTGGGGGGCAACGGGCAGGCCGCAACGTTCTCGGGCATTCCGCGTGCGCGCATCGTGTTCCTGACCTATGTGCTGTCGGCCTTCTGCGTGGCGGTGGCGGGGCTGTTGCAGGCCAGCCGCAGCCTTGGCAGCCAGAACACGGTCGGGCAGGGGATGGAACTTCAGGTGCTGGCCGCCGTCATTCTGGGCGGTGCGTCGCTGATGGGCGGGTCCGGCACGATCTTCAAGACCGTGATCGGCGTTCTGATCCTTGGCTTTATCCAGAATGGACTGCTGCTGATGGGGCTGGCCTTCTATGTCCAGTATGTCGTGACCTGGGGGATCATCATCCTGGCCGTCTGGCTGGACGTCGCAGCGAAGCGGGGCCGTCTGTGGTCCCCCACCGCGTGAAGGAGAGCAGCAGATGACACGCGCACGCTACAGGGATGCCCTGAAACACGGGGCGATCTGGGCCTTCATCCTGGTCGAACTGGCGTTCTTTTCGATTGCTGGTGAGTATCTGTCGGTCTCGGACAAAGCGTTCATGGATTTCGACAACATGCTGCTGTTGCTCAAGCAATCCGCCCCGATCGGGATCATCGCGCTGGGCATGACGATCATCATGATCAACGGCAATATCGACCTGAGCGTCGGGGCCACCTATGCGCTGTCGGCCATCGTGCTCTTGGACAGCATGACATGGCCCGCCCTTCAGGCGATGGGCGACTGGGCCATCCCGCTGGCCTGGGGGCTGGCGCTGCTGACGGGCGCCGTTCTGGGCGCGATCAACGGGCTGATCGTGTGGAAAACGGGCGTCGATGCCTTCATCGTCACGCTGGGCTCCATGCTGGGCTATCGCGGGCTGGTCTTCATGATCAATGGCGAGCAGCCGACAAGCCATCTGAACTGGACTCTGGTGGACTTTGCCGAGGCGCAGTTTCTGGGCCTGCATACCGCCACATGGTTCCTGCTGCTCACGGCGCTGGCGCTGTGGCTGATGATGACCCGGACCGTGCATGGCCGGAACGCCTATGCGATCGGCAACAACCGTGAAGCGGCGGTGAATGCAGGCATACGGGTCGGGCCACACATGATGTGGAACTTCGTCCTGATCGGCTTTCT
Organism: Seohaeicola sp. 4SK31; assembly: GCF_028802875.1. Taxonomy (NCBI): domain Bacteria; kingdom Pseudomonadati; phylum Pseudomonadota; class Alphaproteobacteria; order Rhodobacterales; family Roseobacteraceae; genus Seohaeicola; species Seohaeicola sp. 4SK31. Next base: position 107,236 of record NZ_JARAMP010000014.1, read on the forward strand.
GGCCGCCTTGTCCGCGGTTGTGTTCTATTCCGAAAGCGGCTCGGTCAACCCCAATGACGGGATGCTGTTCGAGCTTTGGGCCATCACGGCGGTCGTTCTGGGTGGCACCAAACTGACCGGCGGTTATGGCTCGATCATCTCGACCCTTGGCGGCGTCATCGCGATCCAGCTGCTGCGCAAGGGTCTGGGCCATATCGGGGCGGCCACCGAAACCGTCAATCTGGTGATCGGCCTGATCCTGATCGCCGTGCTGTTGCTGGACCGCCAGTTGAACCGCAAGGGCAAGGAGGAGTTGAAGATATGACCGGGATCATCCCTGTTCTGCGGCTGGAAGGCATCGTCAAGACCTTCCCCGGCGTCCGCGCGTTGGACGATGTGTCCTTCAGCGTCCTGCCCGGCGAGGTGCATGCCCTGATGGGCGAGAATGGCGCAGGAAAATCCACGCTGATGAAGGTTCTGGGCGGTATTCACCAACCGGACGAGGGCCAGATCCTGATCGGCGAAGAGCCTACGGTCATGACTTCTCCCATGCAGGCCAAGGCCAAAGGGGTGGTTTTCATCCATCAGGAACTCAGCCTGGCGGATGAACTGAGCGTGGCCGAGAATATCTTTCTGGGCGAACTGCCCTTGAAACGCTTTGGCCGGGTGGACTGGCAAAAGCTCGATGCCGATACGGACGCGATCCTGAACACCCTGAATGTGGGCTTTGACGCCAGAACGCGCGTCGGTGACCTGTCGATTGCCAATCAGCAAATGGTCGAGATCGGCCGCGCCCTGACGGTGGACCCGCGCGCCGTGATTTTCGACGAGCCGACAGCCTCGCTGACCGATGCCGAAAAGGTTGTGCTGTTCAAGGTGATTGCCGACCTTCAGGCCAAGGGGGTGGGGATCATCTATATCTCGCACCGGATGGAGGAGATCTTCAGGATCACGGACCGCATCACCGTCCTGCGCGACGGTCAGTATCGCGGCACGCTCACCACATCCCAGACCAACGAGGATGAGGTGACGCAACTGATGATCGGGCGCAGCCTCGACCTGTCCCGCAATACCAGCCATCACGCGCTGGGCGATGTGGCGCTCGAGGTGCGCGGACTCGGCTGTGGCGCGCTGTTTCAGGACGTCAGTTTCGCCCTGCGCCAAGGTGAGGTTCTGGGCTTCTACGGTCTTGTCGGGGCAGGGCGGACAGAGATCGCCGAAACCCTGTTCGGGCTGCGGACCCCGTCGGCGGGTCAGATCCTTCTCAACGGTGAAGCGGTGCGGATCTCCTCGCCGATCGACGCCATCCGTCACGGCATTTCCCTGGTCCCGGAGGACCGCAAGAACCAGGGCCTCGTGCTGGGCATGAACTGCCGGGACAACATGACCTTGCCGCAGGTGGATGATCTGACCGCCGGCCCCTTTGTCAGCGATGGCGCGGAGATCGCGATCTTCGATCAGTATCGCGACAAGCTGGATATCCGGACACCGGGCTGGCGCCAGATCGTCGGAAACCTCTCGGGTGGCAACCAGCAGAAGATCGTGATCGGCAAATGGCTGTCGATGCGCCCGCAGGTCCTGATCGTGGACGAACCCACGCGCGGGATTGATGTCGGCTCGAAATCCGAGATCCACAACCTGATCCGCGCTCTGGCCGCGCAGGGCTATGCAGTGATCGTCATCAGTTCGGAAATGCCCGAAGTGCTGCATGTGTCTGACCGGATCATCGCCATGTTCGCGGGGCGCGTGATGCGCGAATTCACCTCGGACGAAGTGACCGAGGACAATCTGATCCAGGCCATTTCCGGTATCGGAGACGGCAAAGTCATGAAAGAGCCCGTGTCAGGTCAGATGCACGGATAGCCAGAACGCAAAATCGGGCCCACCCGGATGCCCGCCTCAAAATTTTCTTAATGACACTTTACCTTGGGCCTCATCCAAGGAGGATACGACACATGAACACACTCAAGAAGCTCGCATTGACTCTGGTGACGTCGACGGCATTGGCCGTTCCGTTGGCGATCGGTGGTTTCGATCTGTCTGTTGATCCTGTGCACGCAAAAGCCGGCGGCGGTGGCGGCGGCGGAGGCGGCGGCGGCAATGGTGGTGGTGGCGGCAATGGCGGTGGCAACGGTGGCGGTGGGGGTGGTAACGGTGGCGCTGCGGCCGGCACCTCCAGCGATAGCGGTGTCGCCGGAAACCCCGGCAACGGCAAGGGCGTCGGGAACGCGGGCGAGGCTCCGAACGGGCAGGTCGGCGCCTGGGGGGGCGGTTCCCGCGGCATGTCTGACGGCGACAAGGGCGTGGCTGAGGACGCAGACGATGCCGAAGCGGATGATGTCGCGTCAGAGACCGATGACACATCCACCGAAGATGAAACCACCGGGGATACTTCAGGCAGTGACACTGCCGAGGATGTCGCGGACGAAGGCTATACTGCTCAGGGTGCAGACGCCTGAAGACAGGCCAGATCCAAGAAGGAACGCCACGCTGCACAGGCAGCGTGGCGTCAGATCATCTTGACGCAAGCGTGCAAGACTATGCCTCAGTCGTCTCAGATAGTGTCGTCCACCACCAATGTGACCTCACCCGAGGTGCTGGAGTTCACAGCAACAACCTGATCCACTGAATAGCCTTCGGCTTCCAGCATTTCCGTCAAAGCGGCATTTGCTTCAATGCTTGCGCGCAAGTCCGAGATGTTCTCCTCCTGTTTGCTCAGCGCATTCTCGAGAGCGCTGGCATTTTCAGCCGCCTCACCTTTCAGGTCAGACATCAGAACGATGGTCGTGTCCGTCTGCGCGTCGACACCGGACAACATCTCGGCGGAGACCTCGCCGGTCTGCAGCCCGGAGATCAGTTGCCCATAGGTCTGATTTCCGGCATTCGAATTGCCATTGTTCTGCCCGGAGGCCGCAGCATTTCCAGAAGCATTTGCGGACACATCAGCACCCGCATTAGCGTCTGCGGTGCCGCCGACGCTGACACCTGCGTCACCGCCGACAGTGGCCGTCTGGGCAATTGCAGCTGTGGAGAATGTCGTTGCCATAAGAACGGCAACAAGGGATTTCATGGTCGTGTTCATAGTAGCGTCTCCTTTACTCAGCCCAGTGACTCTGGGCGGGGTGAAGAGGAAACCCGAAACATTGGACCACGTTCCTTGAGGCGCTTGCAGGTGGCAGGATACTGCCGAAGTGCGACGGTTGGTCTGCCCCCATCGAGTGGTCCAGTTTGAATGTTAATGCATGGTAGGCCGCTGGACTATCGGGACGACACGTTCGCGCGCTGGTGGACGGTATCCGAATGCGCTGTGCGGCCTGACCGTATTGTAGTGGCAACGCCATTTCTCGATGAGGATCTGGGCCTCACGCAGGCTGTAGAAGACCTCACCATTCAAAAGTTCGTCTCGGAACCGTGCGTTGAAGCTCTCGCAGTAGCCGTTTTCCCAGGGTGAACCCGGTGCGATGAAGGCCGTCTTGGTTCCCACCGCGCCGATCCAGGCGCGCACCTTCTTTGCAATGAACTCCGCGCCATAGCATGTTGGGAATAACGCGCTGTTGAGGGTTATGGGCGCCTGCGCAGCCTCCAAAATTGCGCAGCAGGTGGCCATAACCGGATCTCAGGTCTCTATGGTGGTTTTGCGAACCGCACCAAACAGCAGACCGGATCGATGATACGATTTCCAAGGGTCTCAGCTTTACGCCGGATCGCATTGCCTTGTTTGGCTATGCGCATGTGCCATGGGTATCAAAACGGCAGAAGCTGATCGACAAACCTGCGCTACCGGATGACAACGCACGTTTCACTTTCGCGACCTTGGCGGCGCCCCTATTTGTCGATGCCGGGCTGACGCCCATTGAAATTCACCATTCTGCCCGGTCCGGTGATGCTTTGGACGTTGCCTTTCACACCGGTCGGCTGCGGCGCAATTTTCAAGGATATACGGCTGACACGTGCCCAACGTTGATCGGGCTCGGCGCGTGGTCAATTTCCCGCTTCCCTGCCGGCTATGTTCAGAACGGCCCAGCCACGGCGGCTTATATCCAGCGCATTGGGGCAGGCGAATCTGCAGGATCGCGAGGGTGTGCTTTGTCGGAAGACGACACCCTGCGCGCCCGGGCCATTGAGCTTCTGATGTTAACTTCCAGCTTGATCTATCTGTTTTGGAGTTGGAATTCGGTCCACGAGCCGGAATCTTGATATCCGCTTTTGAAGATATCGCCGAGAAGTTCAGTCCGTTTGTGACCTGGGATAGTCATCGCTTGAAGATTGTTCCGGAAGGCCGGTCCCTGACGCGGATGATCGCCGCTGCCTTCGATCAGCATATGCCAGATCGTCTGACCTATTCCCGCGCCACCTGCGCATTTCCGAGGATGCATGTCGCTTTTTCTTGCGATGCGGGTTTTGTGTCGTCGAAGGGTGGATTGAGCGGTTGCAAGTTCCTTGCCCCTGACCATCCAAGCTGCGCCAAAGCGGAGCGCCCCTCGCATCCCGAGCAAAAAAGCGCAGGCCCCTGTTGCAGGCGTATCTTCTCTGCCGAGGATTGCGCCCTTTCAGGCACCTGTCTGCTCTTCTTCGCCCGCGTCCGCGACATCCATCAGATGCCGGATATGGCGCGCGAAATACCATGTGGCTGGGGCACCGATGAGGCAACCCAAGCCGATTGACCAGCCGGTCGAGGTGACCGGCCCCCCAATCCAACTAAAGATAAGCGAGGCGAAAAACACGTTCACCGCCGCCGCCCCGGCCCCGAGCGGGTAAAGCGCCATGGCGATCCGCGCCGTAGACCACCCAGCGCGCGTCATCGTCTGGCTACCAGCCATTGCACGAATGCCAAGGCCGCGATCATGGCAAGGCTGCCGATGGCGAACCACAGCTCCGCCGTGGCCGATTGCGCCTGCGGGATGGGGCGGTCGAAGCTTTCCGCAAAGACGGGGGCGGCCATCATGATGGCGCAGAGGGATGTCAGAGTTCGCATGTCAATTCTCCTGTGAGAGGGTGCGATAGATATCGGGAAGCGCCCGCGTCAGGCGCTCGGGGTCAGGCAGAAGGGTGAAGCCACCCCGCCCGAAGATGCGGGCGAACCAGTCCTGCCCGTCGGCGTCGATGATGATGCCATGCAGGCTCTGGCCGCTAATGCGGGCCTCGCGCACGGCCTTGTGGCTGTCCTCGATGCCGTGCTGGCCCTCGTAATGGTCCAGATCGTTGGGTTTGCCATCGGTCAGCACAATCAGCAGCTTGCGCAGGCTCGGCTCCTCGGCCAGTTGCGCACTGACATGGCGGATCGCGGCGCCAAGGCGCGTGTAGTGCCCCGGTTTCAACGCGCCTATATTGGCGATGATACCGGGTGACATCGGGTCCTTGAAACCCTTGCACCGCGTCAGGAATACCCGGTCCCGGCGCAGCGAGGAGAATCCCCATACCCCCAGACGGTCGCCCGCCGCGTCGATCCCGCAGGCCAGCGCCGCCATTGCCTCGCGCGCCACGTCGATCACGCAGGTGTCGCCGATCGCGGCCTCGGTCGACCGCGATGTGTCGATCAAAAAGGCCACCGACAGGTCACGCTCGATCTGGCGGCTTGATTGCCAGATGCGGTCGGATCCGCGCCCGGTCGCGGCTTGATCCGCCCGCGCCGTCAGCAGCGCGTCCAGATCAAGCTCCGGCCCGTCAATCTGGCGCGGTTGCAGCACCCGGCGCGGGCGCAACGCCTCGAATTGGCGGCGCACCTCGCGCATCCGGCGGGCATCCGGCACGAAAGGCGCGCCATCGGGGCAGGCGTCCACCTCAAGCACGCGGCAATGATCCGGCATATAGCTGCGGGACCGATGGTTCCATTCGGGATAGGTATGCACCCCCGCCAGCGCCTCGTGATCCGCGTCCGAGGGCGACAGGTCCAGATGCAGCCGCAGCCGGGTCGCGGTCTTGCGGTCTTGTTTCGACAGGACGATCTCGTCCTGATCCTCGGCGGCTTTCTGGGCATTCTCGTCGTCGTCATCGACGATGCTGCGGTTGATGTTCAGCGACTCGACCCATGACAGGATCGATTCAAAGCGGTGGATGATGAAACTGTCCTTGCGGTTGTGTTGGTCCTGATCCTTGCGTTGCCCAATTTTGCGGCTGGTCGTCTGTACCGCATCTGGGGTGCGGGCGGTGTGGTCATCCTGTTCCTCACCTGCCGCCGCACCTGCGCCCGGGCGCACGAAGCGCAACCAGATCGGCAGAGGGGCGAAGGGCATATGGCCTCTCACCTCCGGCGCGGCGGTCACGGAGAGGGCGTGGCCGCCAAGCTGATCGCGGATCGCCTGCTCCAGCCGCGCCTCATGGGGTGGGCGGAACACCTCGGGCCGCGCCGCCAGACACGCGGCTGCCATCGCCGCATAGCGCGTGCGCAGACCAGGGCAGGCTGCATAAACCGCGTCTGACGCAGCAGCATTGGCGCGGATCTGGGCGCAGTCCCATCCCGGCCCCGCATCCGGCAATTCCGCCGGATGGGTGTCACCCCTGGCTGCCATCGCGGTCAGCCAGAAATAGGCCGACCGGTTGAGGGTTGAATCGGGAAAGGCCGCGATGAAGGGCGGCAGGCACAGCCTTTCCCCGTCAAAGCTCGCCACCCATTCGCGGTCCCGCTCGGCCCCCAACCTGCGGCGCAACGGCCGGCGATGCCGCGCCAGCGTGGGCGCGACCTCGGCCAGTTCCACACCCGCCGCACCGCCCATCGCCCGGAACAGTACGGCAAGGCTTTGCCGCACCGATACCAGCGTGACTGCGGCGTCGGGATAGGTGACCTCGGCACCGATCCGGCTGGCCATGTCATGCCATAGATTGCCGACTGTCTCTTCCGGTTCCATCAAATCAAGAAGATGCATGATCCTTATCCGTAGATCGTGGCGGCCAGATCGCGCAGCGCTTGCTGAACATCCGGCTCGTCGGTCAGCGGGTCGATGATCGCGGCGTCCAGCGCCTGGTCGACCCCCATGCCATGCGCCATCAAGGTGGCCGCATAGATCAGCAGCCGGGTCGAGACGCCTTCCTCCAGATCCATGCCGGAGAGTTTGCGGATATGCCCCGCCAGTCGTACCAAGGGCGCCACGCGCGCGGCGTCTAACCCGCTTTCGCGGGCCACGACCACCATTTCTGTCTGGGGATCGGGGAAGTCGAACGACACCGACAAGAACCGCTGCCGGGTCGAGGGTTTCATCCGTTTGAGCACGTTCTGATATCCGGGGTTGTAGCTGGCCACCAGCATGAAGCCCTTGGGCGCGACGAGTTCCTCACCCGTCCGGTCGATCATCAGGGTGCGGCGCGTGTCGGTCAGCGGATGCAAGACCACGGTCACATCCTTGCGCGCCTCCACCACCTCGTCGAGATAGCAGATCCCCCCCTCGCGCACCGCGCGGGTCAGAGGGCCGTCGACCCAGACAGTCTCACCACCCTTCAGCAGATAGCGCCCGATCAGGTCGGCGGCGGACAGATCGTCATGACAGGCAACGGTGTAAAGCGGTTTGCCCAGACGCGCCGCCATATATTCGACAAAGCGCGTCTTGCCGCAGCCGGTCGGCCCCTTCAAAAGAAGGGGCAAACCATTGGAATAAGCGGTCTCGAACAAGGCGCATTCGCGCCCAGTTGCTTGGTAGAAGGGTAGAGTGGGAGTTGTTGCGATATTCATCGGTCATTCTCCCGGAACAGGGTTTGCAGGTCCGGGCGCGATCACCTCGGTCTGGCGGACCACCAGCAAGGAATAGATGAAGAGCAAGGCCCCGATCACGACCGCCGCACCCGCGCCGAACCGCATGAGATAGAAGATCGACAGACTTTCCTGCACCTCCATGTAATAGTCGCCCACGACGCGTTGCATATGCGTCTGGATCGTGCCCGCGAAGGTCAGCACGAAGGTCATGAAGGCCATACCCCCGGTCATCAGCCAGAAGGACGCCATGTTCAGCACCTGATTATAGGGCGCGCGTTCCCGCAGCATCGGCATGGCATAGGTGAAGATCGCAAGGTTCAGCGCGACATAGGCCCCGTAGAAGGCAAGGTGCCCGTGCGCGGCGGTGATCTGCGTGCCGTGGCTGTAGAAGTTCACACCGTGCAGAGTATGCAGAAAGCCCCAGACACCCGCTCCGAAGAAGGCGACGGTGGACGATCCCAACGACCACAGAAGTGCGGCCTTGTTGGGATGGTTCCTGCGCCCCTTCCACACCATGACGAAGGCAAAGGACATCATCAGGAAGAAGGGGATCACCTCGAAGGTCGAAAAGATCGACCCGATCCACTGCCAATAGCCCGGCAGACCGATCCAGTAGAAATGGTGCCCGGTCCCGAGGATACCAGAGAACAGCGCCGTGGCGACGATGACGTACAGCCATTTCTCGACTACCTCGCGGTCCACACCCGTCAGCTTTAGCAGCAGAAAGGCAAGGATCGCCGCCATCACCAACTCCCAAGTCGCCTCCACCCACAGGTGGACGACGAACCACCAATACATCTTGTCCAGTGACAGGTTGTCCGGGTTGATGAAGGCAAAGATCCACAGCAGCGACAGCAGCCACATGCCCATCAGCAGCACATTGGTAATCGCGGTCTTTTTGCCCGCCAGCACGGTCATCGAGATGTTGAGCAGGAAGATCAGCGCCGCGACAAGGATGCCGAACTTGACCCACAAGGGTTGCTCCAGAAACTCCCGCCCGCCGTGGATGCCCACAAGATATGAACCGACAGCCCCCAGCGTGCCCACCACAAGGATGATCAACTGGAGATAGGCCAGCTTCGGCGACCATACTTCGCGTTCCGATTCCTCGGGAACCAGAAAATAGGCCGCTCCGAAAAAGCCCAGCAGCAGCCAGACGATCAGCGCGTTGGTATGGATCATGCGGATCACGTTAAAGGGCAGGATCTCCGACAGGAAATTCGGCGAGACATAGATCCAGCCCGCCAGCAGCCCGCCCAGCACCTGAATGCCGAACAGCGCCATCGCCGCCAGAAAGTACCAGTAGGCCACTTTTTGAGATTGGTATTTCATTTGTTTGCTCCTTCAGCCGGCGTCATTGGGCGGCCAGCCCTGCGTGTCTGTCTGGTCGGCCCAACGCAGGAACTCCGCGAGGCCGCGAATATCTTCGTCGGTCAGCTCATAGCGTGGCATCTGACGGCGGCCCTCAATGCCGCTGGGCTGGCTTTCGATCCAGCCTTTGAGGGTTTCGAACGCATCCTCGGGGTAATCCTGCACACCCCAGCGGGTCATCACATTGCCAAGCTCGGGCGCGAAATAGGCGCCCTCGCCATGCAGGCTGTGACAGTTGATGCAGGAGTTCTCTTCCCAAACATGTTTGCCGCGAATGACTGCATCGCTCAGCGGCATTCCGGCCGTGGACACTTCGACCACGTATTTATGTGAATGGACGGTCATCCCAACGAAGATCACGACAAAAAAGATCGAGCCCCCGTAGAAGATGTTGCGCGCCCGCGATTTCGTAAGGAATTCAGCCATCTCGCGGCCTCCGTTGAAAGGTGGATGCCACTGGTTCTAACGCGCCGAACGGATCGCAGTTTGCGCCAGAACAACGTTTGGCGCGGTTCCTTGGCTAAACTGGCTCCAAGGAAGCGAGGACAATATGAAAGCAGAACGTCTCGATGATCCGGATCTGCCGCTCCAGGACCTCATGGAGCGATGGCCTGAAACCATCCCGGTTTTCATCCATCACAGGATGATGTGCGTCGGCTGTCTGGTCGGCCCATTCCACACGGTCCTGGACGCTTGCGCCGAATACGGTCTGGATGTGGACAGGTTCTACCGCGAGCTGACGGTGGCGATCACACCGTTGCAGATGAAATAAGGACAAGCTGATGCGGATCGCAAACCGTGATCCGCTTGCGCTGGCTTGCGACCAACCCCTGCTTTTCCCACGCGCTCAGCATCCGGCTGACGGTATGCAGCGTGGTCCCGGTCATCTCCGACAAATCTTGACGGGTGATCGGAAAATCAATCTCGATCCCATCCGCCACCTTGCGCCCCGTCTGGTTGATCAGGCGCAGCAGCGCATTAGCCACCCGTTGCTCCACCTGCAGCGTGGCCATCTCCATGATCCGGGTATTCATCTCGCCGATCCGGTGGCCCACGGTCTTATAGGTCTCGGTCGCGAAACCGGGGTAATCGGCCACGAACTGATCCCAGAGCCGTGTCGGCCAAGACAGGGCCAGCGCCTCTGCCGCCGTGATCGCCGTCGCGGGATAGGTGTCGCGCCCCAGCGCCTTTGCAATGCCGAACAACTGCCCGCTGGGAATATGCAGCGCGATCACCTGCTCGCCTTGCGGCGAGATCCGCACCACCCGGATATAGCCGTCCAGCAGCATGAAAAACCGCTCCGCCTCATGGCCTTCCTCGAAAATCGCGGTGCCGATGTCATAGCGGCGCGCACTGGCCTGATCCAGGATTTCGCGGATCTGGCGGGTGTCGAGCTGCGAAAAGGGTGGCAGATGCGTCAGCAAACTCTCGTCCAGACGAAGCTGTGGCTTGGGACGTCTGGCGTATTTCATCGGGCCATCCTCGACTGCCGGTTTCTGCGGTTCTTGATTCAGATCAAGAAAAACAGGCTGTTTTTGTTGTGCCCCAACAATGTTCGGGCGCTCGAAACCTCTATCATCAATCCCAACGCAACACGAAAGGATAAGATGATGTTCAAGACATTCGCCTCCGCCCTCGTTCTCTCGGTCGTACTCGGAGGGGCCGCTTTTGCTGAAACCCATGAGGTCAAAATGCTCAACAAGGGCGCTGACGGCGAGCGCATGGTGTTCGAACCTGCGTTCCTGAAAATCGCCCCCGGCGACACCGTCGTCTTCCTGCCCACCGACAAAAGCCATAACGCGGAAACACTCAGCGAGATGATGCCCGAAGGGGCCGCAGGCTTTGAAGGCAAGATCAACCAGCAGGTGGAATACACCTTCGACGTGGACGGCCTCTATGGCGTGATCTGCAAGCCGCATTACGCGATGGGCATGGTCATGACGATCGAAGTCGGTGACGTGGATGCCGCCCCCGCCAGTTACTTTGAGGGGCGCGTGCCCAAGAAGGCCAAGGAACGGTTCGACGCGCAGATGTCGAACCTCTGACCCACGATTTTCGGTGCGCGGGCATGACGCCCGCCACCTCTCTCAGCCTCATGGAGGACACCATGACCACTTTCCTCAACCCCGGAACCTTGAAGACCAGCCGCCGCAACGTCTTGCGCGGGTCGGTGCTGGCCGGTGCCGCCGCCCTGACCGGGGCCAGCGCCATGGCCGTGCCCCGCGCACCCAAGATGGACATTGCCAATCGCACCTCGGCCAAGCTTTACAAAGCCTCGGCCAATCCGGCGATCGAATCTACTGCCAAGCCCGCCGATCTGTCCGGCTATACCCGCGTCCGCCAAGAGATGGTGGCCCCGCCCTATGCCCCCGCACATGAGCAGATCGCCACGGGCGGCCCCAAGATCATCGAAGTCCTTCTGGAAACAACCGAGCGTCTGATGGTCGTGGACGAAGACACCGGCGCCAGCATCTGGGCGCTGACCTTCAACGGCTCGGTCCCCGGCCCGCTGATCATCTGCCACGAGGGCGACATGGTCGAAGTGACCCTGCGCAACCCGGCAAGCAGCATGATGGAGCACAATATCGACTTCCACGCCGCAACGGGTGCCTTGGGTGGCGGTGGCCTGACTCATGTCTATCCTGGCGAGGAATGCGTGCTGCGATGGAAGGCGACGAAACCGGGCTGCTTCACCTATCACTGCGCGCCGGGCGGGGCGATGATCCCCTATCACGTCACCCATGGCATGAACGGCGCGGTCATGGTGCTGCCGCGCGACGGCCTCAAGGACCGGGACGGCAACCCTCTGACATACGACAAGATCGCCTATATCGGCGAGCAGGACTACTACCTGCCGAAAGACGAAAACGGCGATTACAGATCCTACAGCACAGCAGGCGACGACTATGCCGACAGCCTTGATGCGATGCGGACCCTGACCCCCACACATTGCGTGTTCAACGGCGCAGTCGGGGCAATCACAGGCGACAAGGCGATGCATTTCAACGTCGGCGAGACCGTGTTGATGATCCACAATCAGGCCAACCGCGACACGCGGCCCCACCTGATCGGCGGTCATGGCAACTATGTCTGGGAGACATCCTTCAGCGATGCCCCCCTGACCGGGCTTGAGACATGGTTCGTGCGCGGGGGCACAGCAGTGGCGGCGATGTATACGTTCGAGCAGCCGGGGGTTTACGCTTATGTGAACCACAACCTGATCGAAGCGGCCCTGTTGGGCGCGACCGCGCATTTCATCGTGCATGGCGATTGGGACAATACCCTGATGGAACAGGTCGTGGCACCGCGCAGCTTTGCAACGTGATCGGACCGTTGGCCCTGCAAGTCTGACCTGAAAGGAAACCAGATGAACGCCGCTACCCGCCCTTCGCACTCTCGCAGAACATCGCTGCGTCTTGCGTCTCTGGGTCTGGTATCGGTGGCCATCCTTGGGGCCGTGCTTGCTACGCGCGGCCCCGATCCTGCTTTTCTGCCCGACATGACCGACCAGCCCGTGATCATGGCGGATGGCCACGCGATCTTCGTGCAACGCCATGAGGTGACGATCGCCGAATGGAACCGTTGTGCTGCACAGAACGCCTGCCAATTGAACCTGCGCGCACCTGCCCATCTTGACCCGGCCACGACACCGGCCACCGGCCTCAGCTATCTGGACGCGCAGGATTATATCGCGTGGATCAACCGCAACACCGGCCATGCCTTCCGCCTGCCGACCCTGGCGGAATGGGATGCTTTGGCGGCCGCGGTGCTGCCTGAAAAACCCGCTCCGCTCTTCACCGACCCCGCCCTGACATGGGCGTCAAGCTACCTGACCGAAGGTCTGGCCCCGCGCCTGCTGCAACAACAGGGCAGTTTCTCGACCTCGCCCGATGGGATCGCCGATCTGGACGGCAGCGTCTGGGAATGGACACAAGACTGCTATGCCGGCACCGCAGAAGGTATAGACGCCGACCGTTGCCCCGCCTTTTTCGTCGGTGGCGAACATGTCGCTGCAATGCCCTTTCTTGTGCGAGACCCGGCCCGTGGAGGCTGCGCCGTGGGAACCCCACCCGCCCATTTGGGACTACGCCTTGTTACGGACCTACGCGTAATCGCAGCGACTTAACCCTTTGTTCGCTTTGACACCATCCACCCTACGAGAGTGCTGCACCACACGCGAATGACCGGTCTGGCAAGGCTGCACCGCAGCACGCACAAAGCCCTTGGCGGCCGACCACCAGCAGTGGTCTACTCACTGCAAATCGAAGCAACCCAACCCGATCAGCAGGAGCAAATCAGAGCTTAAAAAGCGCCAGATACTGCCCAAGGAATGGGGAGCACCTCAATCTGTTGTTTGCAGCGTCTCCGCGTGCCTATCATGATGAAGGGTCGAGCGGAGGGATGATGTCGGACTTTCTTTTCAAAAGTCTTGAGGAGCTCAGTGACGGATTGGCCGACAAGGCCTTTTCCGCATCAGAGCTTCTTGAGCATACCATCGCGCAATACGCACGACTGGAACCCCGGCTGAACATGTTCAGCCATGTGGATTTCGAGGCTGCACGGATCAGCGCCAAGGCCAGCGACGACAGGATCAGACTGGGCGAGAGGATAAGTGTGCTGGACGGCATTCCCACCTCGGTCAAGGATTTGATCGCCGTCAAGGACATGCCCCAGCGGTTCGGATCGCGGGCCGTCTCTGACACGCCTGTGGCGGAGGATGCCCCGTCGGTGGAGCGGCTGCGAAGGGCAGGTGCTGTGATCCTTGGTAAATCCACGACAAGCGAGTTTGGCTGCAAGGCCGTTGGCGACAGCCCATTGACCGGGATCACGCGCAATCCGTGGAACACTGACAAAACACCGGGTGGGTCCAGCTGTGGTGCCGCAGCGATTGTTGCGGCCGGGCTTGTGCCCTATGCCATTGGCACGGACGGTGGCGGCTCGATCCGGATTCCGGCATCCCTTTGTGGGTTGTTCGGCATCAAGGCGCAATTCGGACGTGTTCCCGTATTTCCCACATCAGCCACGCCGACCTTGGCGCATGTCGGACCGCTTGCCCGCAACGCGGCTGATGCCGCAACGGTCCTGTCCGTGATCGCGGGCTTCGATCGGCGGGATCCGGCCAGCGTGCAGGGTGGCTTGTCCTGTCTGGACAGCATCAGCCAAACGCCACGCCGGCTTCGGATCGCATGGAGCCCGACCCTGGGCTATGGCCGTGTCGACCCTGAGGTAGCCGAAATTACGCAGAAAGCTGTTGCTTTGATTGCCGGGCTAGACACAGAGGTCGCGCAGGTCGCTCATGTCATGGACGATCCGGTGGATCTTTGGACTGCCGAATTCTATGCCGGTGTCGGCACGAAACTGCGCCAGACCGTGCTGGACACGCCCGCGATGTTGGACCCAGCGGTTCTTGCCGTATTGCATTCGGCCTTGTCGCAGGACATGCAGAGCTATTACCGAAAGGTTTTTGACCGCTACGCCTTCCGCGAGACGATGCGGCAGTTCTTCTCGCGCTTTGACCTGCTCCTCACCCCGACACTGCCCGTTGCCGCTTTTGATGTGGGACGGGACGTGCCACCCGGTCATGAGGACAAAAACATCGTGTCCTGGGCAAGCTTTACCTATCCTTTCAACCTGACGGGACAGCCAGCAGCGTCCATGCCGGTTGGCATGACAAAGCACGGACTTCCGGTCGGACTACAAATTGTGGCGCCCAGTCACGATGAAGCGGCCATCTTTGATCTGGCTGCGCGCTATGAACGGGCCACGCGGACATCGCAGGTCTTTCGCCCACCTGTCTGACATGCTGACGTCCTGTTTCCATAGCCGGATTGACCGTTTAGCCGGTTGCACGCAGGGGTCCCCGGTGTAAGACCGGCAGTGCTTGCGACAGATCTTCGCTCACCGGTTCGTCGGGAATGGCTTCGATGGCTCATCCGCTGAGAAAGTTGCCGAAGGTAGCCAGCGCCGGCAATTGATCGTAGATCATCGTGAACAGCACGAGGATCGTCGAAACCTGCATCACCTGTGTTCTTTGCCCAAGCTTGCCGTAGGGTCTGACATGGTTTGATCCTCTTGAGAGGGATGGTTCACAGTCACCACCTCTTGGTCATTTCCTGAGTATTCGGAAGCTTCCGAAGCTGCTGTAATTAAAGATTTTCGTCCGCAGATCGCGAAATTTACGCAACCGAGAAAATCCCAAGAAATAAAGCGATATTCTTTGCAAATATTCGATGAGGTTGTTTTTTTCGAACCTTGTGATAGGTAAAGCAGCTTCAAACCAACAAGGAGTTAGGATGACCGATAAGAATTCGGACAAAGGTTTTATTGCGGTTTTGGGTTGGAGCTTGCGCTGTATTGATGCGCTTGAGAAATTCGACCGCAGGTATGTCATCGTCGCTCCCGCTTGGGCTGAAGCCTATGCTGTCGAGCACGACATACCTTTCGTCGCATGGGACTTTGAGCGGTTGAACGACCGGTCCTTCGAGCTTGCCACGACGCTGGACGAGATGGGGGTAGATGTGGCCATTCCCCTGTTCGAAGAAACAGTCGAGTGGGCGGGTGCTGTGAACTCCGTGTTGATGAAGAATCCACGCTTGCTGGGTCAATCCATGCTGTTCCGCGATAAATCATTGATGAAACGGCGTGCGCAGTTGGGTGGCATCCGCGTTGGCATCTTTGAGGAAGCGATGGATCAGACCGACGTGATCCGCTTTCTCAGACGTGTGAACCAGACGTTGCTGAAGCTGGATGGCGACCCGAATGATCCGATCCACTTCAAGGCGTTCGACAAGGCGGGGTGTCTGGGACACCGCGTGATCCGCACGGCGGACGATGTAGCGTCAATCTCAGATGATGAATTTCCGGCGCTTCTGGAAAGTCATCTGGATGGCTGGGAATTCGCGGTCGAGGCGTGGATCAAGGATGGCAAAATTCAATTTCTGAATATCTCAGAATATGTCACTTTGGGTTATTCCGTTTTTGTTCCAGCTACACCTGAATTGGAACAGTGGCGGGGCCGTATTACTCAGGAAATCGAAAAACTGATTGAAGTGTTCGATATCGATTTCGGCTTCATTCACCCTGAGTATTTCGTCACCTCTGACGGCACAATGTATTTCGGCGAAGTGGCCTATCGCCCGCCGGGCTTCAACGTGTTCGAACTGCTGGAGCGCGCCTACGGGTTCAACGCCTATCAGGCGCTGGTTCTGGTGTTTGACCCCAAGACCACGCAGGACGAACTTGACGCCTTCTTCCCGACCCCAGTCGAGGATGCGAAGGGGCATGCCGGTTGCTTTGGCGTCTATCCACGCCGCCGCGTGGTCAGCAATCTTGAAATCCCGCCCGAGACAGAGAACCACCCCTATTTTGACTTTCACGAGCTTAACCCGCCGCATGCCCAGAAGGTGACCAAGCGAACGGCGTTCGGCACGCATTGGGGCCTTGTCTACTTCTATGGGGAGGACGCGGTCGAAATGCGCGATTTGCTGAAGGCGCAGGAAGAATTGGACTACTATCTGTGATAGTCCCGCGGGCTCCACTGGCTGGCGCGGCACCGCATGATCTGGTGCGTCTGTGTTGTTGATCCCTCGGGATTGCCGCATTCTTGAAGTGACGGGCGGCGGCATTCACAGTGTCCCGGCCAATTGAATAAGGTCGACGCTATGGTCGAAGCCGACATGACATCACCCATGAATGCAGACGGACAGCTTGGATCGCTTCTCGACCGGCTTGACCGACAGATCAATGGCCTGCAAAGCGCGTCGCGTATCGGCAAGAACGACCACGCCCTGCGCGTGCTGGATGTGGCGCGTCGGGTGCTGCTGCACGAGGATGGATTACCGGCACTGCGCCAGCGGGCCGGCACCATGGACGAAGCTGGCCTGTTCTCCGGCACAGATTGGGGACGTCCGGCTCAACTGCTGCCCGGCCTTGTCAAACACACGCTGACACATGCTGCTCAGCAGACGATCACATTGGAAGCGGTCAGTCTGTTGCGCTTTCTTGTGGTTGCGACGGGCGAACACGCTACGCCCGATCTCTCACCCTCTCAGGCCGAACAGTTTCTGACACAGGTTCTCGCCCTCAATCTGGATAGGGTGTTGGGGCAGGGGCTGGATGAGGCGCAGCGCCGCGAGCACAATGCGCTGACACCTGCCATTGAACGATTGATGCGTTATCTGGTGCAAGAGGTCGGGACGGACGGCGTCTTGGATCACCTGATAGCCGAGATCTGGCGCATCATGGCGCAGCGGCCTTTGCAGGTCGATCACGTCAAGGCGATGATCGCGCAGATCGCACAGGCCTTGCAAACCGGCTCCTCTCGCGCCTCCGACGTTCATCGCGGGGCAGACAGGTTGATCAGCGCCCTGTTCGGACCAACCACTCTGAGCCGGGAGGACCCGGGCATTCCGGCTTATATCGACAGACTGTCACGAGCGGACGAGCGCATGGTTCAGGACGAGGCCTATGCCTTGGCCCGCGCCATGCACGACACAGGATTGGTCTCGGACTATCACGCAGGCTTTCTCCGATGGGCAGCCGAGGCCGATCAGGCCAAGATGCTTCCCGATGCCTTGGGCCTGTCCAGCACTGGGCTTGATGCCTTGCGCTGCTACGAGCCGTTGGTGCGCGCCTTGGTCGATGCCGCAATCCAGCCCGGCACAGCGCAGGCAATCTACGGCCTGGCGCTCATGCTGGAACGCGGCATTCTGTATTCCCCGCCGATCGCGCCGTCCCTGTGGCGCCTGTTGGAAACACCTCTGACCGAGGGGTGCGCAAGCGCCTTAGAGGCCACCTGCGGCACCGCCCTGCCTCCACGAACGCAATTGATTGCAGGGGTCATCATGCTCTTGGGCCAACCCCTTGGTGTCGGTCAGGGCAACAATCCGACCTGCCAATCGGCTCGGGCGTTGTCGATGTGGGCGCTGAACGATCCTGACTATCTTCTCTGGCTGATCGCACAGGTGACACGCAGGGACAGGCTGGTGCTGCATTTCGAGGGCGAGCCGCTCGACTCCGCAACCCTGCCGCCCGGCCTCGCCACATCAGCGCTACTGGATGCCGATCCGGTGTCCGTCTTGCTGGTGCCGCATCTGGATCGCGCCTATGCCGAAATGGGCCGACGATGTATAGGCCGCCCCGAGGACCCGCATCGCTGGATCAATCCTGAACTGCACGGCTGGTGGGTTGGGCGCGATTTTCACATCGCCGTCGATGTCGCTACGGGCGCATTGAAGAACTACGAAAGTTTCCTGCGCCATTTCCACGCTTCTTATCACCCGCAATACAACGGCAACCAACCCGTGATCCACCCGCAGCCTGCCGGGATCGCGGTGACGGACTCCAACGCGACCTTTGTAGGATGGCACGCCATCACTCTGATCCGAGTTGGTTTGGACCCAACTGGGCAGATGCGCGTCTACTTCTTCAATCCCAACAATGACAGCGGACAAGATTGGGGGCACGGTATCGTTGTCTCGACCCAAGGCAACGGAGAACGTTTCGGTGAAGGCTCACTGCCCTTCGAGGATTTCGCTGCCCGGCTCTACCTGTTCCACGATGACGGGTTGTCGTCCCTTGCTCCAGTGTCTGTGCCGAACGACCAAATCGCAAGCATTGCATCGAAAGGGCTGAAAAGCTGGGCTGCTGATCGTGCCTACGAGTCGCATACGACGCCAGACTGAGGTGCCAGTGCAGGCCTCTTCTGCAAATTATCTTATCATCCCCTTGGGTGGACCCACTCAAGTGGTACACTAATTGTCATAGTCTTATGCTGTTTTCAGGAGGATCAAGAGATAGCTGGAACCTTCGTCCCGATAGACCAGCGGCCTACCATGCATTAACATTCGAACTGGACCACTCGATGGGGACAGACCAGCGTGCGATGGCCCTCGATATCGTGGCGAGTGCCGATGTTCTCTGATCCGCGCTTTACCGGCCTCGCGCATCTGATGCTGGCCGCTTTGCGCCCGCCGCCCGGACGGGGGCGCATTGCCTTGGCGCTCGGGCTTAGCCTGACGACGCATCTGGTCTTTGCCGCCGCCGTGCTGGCCATGGTCATCGCGATGTTCTTCGGCATGAGCGAAAGCCTTGGACGCGTGCCGCAGCCCTGGGCCTGGTTGGTGAATGCCCTCCTGATCGTGCAATTCCCGTTGGCTCATTCGGCCCTGCTGACCCGACCCGGCGGCAAGCTCTTGGCACGGCTTGTTCCCGGCCCGCATGGCGCGACGCTGGCCACCACAACCTATGCGCTGATCGCGTCCGTGCAATTGCTGGCGCTCTTTACGCTCTGGACCCCGTCCGGGATCATCTGGTGGCGCGCCGAGGGGGTGATGTTCTGGGCCGTCATCGCGGTCTATGCGCTGTCATGGCTGCTGTTGATGAAAGCCAGCTTCGATGCGGGCGCCGAGGTGCAGTCGGGTGCGCTTGGCTGGATGTCTCTGATGGCGCGGATCGCTCCGCGTTTCCCGGATATGCCGACGGCGGGGCTCTTTCGCGTGATCCGCCAGCCGATCTATGTGGCTTTCGCGCTCACCCTTTGGACCGTGCCGGTCTGGACGCCGGATCAGCTGATGCTGGCGCTCAGCTATACCGCCTATTGCCTGCTGGCCCCGCGCCTCAAGGAGCGGCGGTTTGCCGACCGCTATGGCGCGCGTTTTGCGCGCTACCGCGCGGCGGTGCCCTATGTCTTGCCCGACCTGACCCGAAGGACAGCCGATGCAAAACGATCGTAGGCGTTGTGAACATCACGCCCGGGATCTGGCCCGACCTGGGTCGGATGGTTTCCCTTCAAGCACCGGCGACCCTGTCAGGCAAAAACGCTCAGGCCCGGCAGATGCCGGGCCTTTACGTGTGTGTCCAGATGCCGGTCTTAGCGGATAACGCGCACGATCGCGTTGTTTTCCGGGTTCACCAGAACCGTCTCGCCATTGATGCTGACATAGCGATATTCCGGCTGCGACGGGATTTCATAGAGGGTCACGTTCTGCGGCACGCCTGCGCCGACCGCAACCTCGCCATCCAGATAGACGGTTTCGACAGGATTACGTTCGATATAGGTCACTGTTTCCGTGGTCGGCTCGACTGCGGCGGATCCTGCCGCGCCGCCAAGGATGCCACCTGCGATCACACCACCCACGGGACCACCGGCCGCATAGGCCGCGAGCGATCCGATCACGACACCGGCGGTTGCTCCTGTGCGCTGATCCTTCAGCGTCTCTTCGGTGTCTTCATAGGTTATGGTAGTTACGTCCACGGTCGCGGGACGCTCGGTCACGACATAGGCCTGATCGTCCGCGCTGACCGTCAGGTAGGGGGCATAGGACCACCCCTCGACACCGTCATGGGACACCTTGCACCAGCTGCCATCTGCGACGCATCCATCCAGCGCTGCGCTTTCGCCGCTGGGGATCACACCGACGACAGCGTAGGTGTTACCAGGGCCGCTGCGGATGTTCAGATCAGTCACGGCGCTGGTATCCATGGCCGCGGCCGCGATGGGCAGGCCCGCCACAAGGACCAGGGACGACAAAATCGTGGATTTTGCAAACTTGGGTTTCATGTCTTTTCTCCTCATTTGCCGCGACGCAGTTTATTTGCAGCCATCGCTGCGGTGTCGCGGCGGACAAGGTAAAGACGCGTGGACCCTTGTGTTGTTCCCATGCAATTGCGCGACCTGTCCCTGATCAGTGGCAGGATCTTGCCTGCGCGCGCGAATATCGGCGGGGAATGGCCGGACCTTCGGCCCGAGGGAACTGTTCATTGGCGCGATAGTTTCAACAAGTTGGTTGCCCGCGTTCAGCGGCAGCCATCAGGGCGCGGCAAGGCCGATCAGATACACAATCCAAGGGCAACCCCCAGTAGGATCAGCCCGCCATGACATGTCGTCACCTCGTGGCATAAGCGGCCTCCGTCGCGCACGGATGCGGCGCTGGCCGGTTCTGCCACTCTGCCGCATCTACCTGGAAAACCTCTCGCTGATGTCATCCGACATGACGCGCATCGCCTACCGATGAGGGCGGGCTCTGCAATCGCAGGTTTCTCGGATCAATGCTCTTACTGTAAACCGGGACTGACGGCTGCTATTCCTGTCTGCAATGCGCTGGACGTCCCAAGGAGAGATCATGCTGACAAACACCGACGTGGCCGAACTGACCGAATTCCGCCAGCATCTGCACCAGCATCCCGAAGTCTCGGGGCAGGAGGAGTGGACGGCGGCGCAGGTTGTTGCCGCGCTCAGGGCGCTGCATCCGGCACAGGTGATCACAGGGCTGGGCGGGCATGGTGTTGCGGCGGTCTGGGATGGGCAGGAGCCGGGTCCGACCGTGATGTTCCGCTGCGAACTCGACGCGCTGCCCATCACGGAAATCTCGGACGCGGCGCATCGGTCCCGCATCCCCGGCAAGGGGCATCTGTGCGGCCATGACGGGCATATGGCGATCCTGCTGGGTCTCGCGCGTCTGGTGGCGCGCCATCCGCCCTTGCGCGGGCGGATCGTGCTGATGTTCCAACCCGCCGAGGAGGACGGATCAGGTGCCGCCGCCGTCGTGGCAGATCCGAAGTTTCAGCAGATTAAACCCGATCTGGGCTTTGCCCTGCACAATATGCCGAGTCATCCTCTGGGCCGGGCCATCATCGCGCCGGGTCCGGCCAGCTGTGCGTCCGAAGGGCTGCGGGTAGTGTTTCATGGCAAGACATCCCATGCCTCGATGCCGGAAAAGGGCCTGTCGCCCGCGCTGGCCCTGGCCCATCTGATGCCCGCCGCACTGGCCGCCGGTCCGGGTGGCGACCTCGGCCCCGGGTTCCGTCTGGTCAGTATCTGTCACGCCCGGATGGGAGAGCCGGCCTTTGGCATCACGCCGGGCGAGGGGGAGCTTTGGCTGACCCTGCGCACCCTTGTGGATGAGGATATGGAAGCGCTGCGCCAGGCGGTGATGGCCAAGGCCCGAGAGCTGGCCGAGCAGTATCACCTGTCCGTCGCGTTCACCCATCACGACCGCTTTGCCGCCTGCACGAACCACCCCGAGGCGACCGCGGCGATCACGGATGCGCTGGACGATCTGGGGGTCGCGCGGGACACCGTCGGCCTACCGATGCGCGCCTCCGAGGATTTTGGCCAGTTCGGCCATCATGCCGGAACGGCCATGTTCCTGCTGGGCGCGGGCGAGGGCTGCGCCTCGCTGCACAATCCCGATTATGATTTTCCCGATGCCCTGATCCCGACCGGCGTTGCCATCTTTGACCGTATCCGGGCCGGATTGCTGGGCCTTGTCCCTGCACCTGCAAACTGATGCGGTGGCAGGCAGCAGCCGTCATGT
>NZ_JARAMP010000015.1:0-128114 GCF_028802875.1 Seohaeicola sp. 4SK31
AATGCCGGGCTGTGGTTCCGGCGTGGTCGTCTTGCCATGGTCTTCTCCTCGCTCGCAGCATCATGCTGCCATTGCGCGGAAAATCCACTTATCCTGGCTGTTCAGATTTCCGCAGCCACCTCTATCCCACCAGCCGCGCGCCCAGCGCCACGGGCTTAGGGAATTCGCCTTGCTGTATCCAAAGGTAAATGGTCGAGCGGGAAAGCCCGGTGCGGGCTTCTACTTCAGGGCGTCGCAGGATGCGTTCTGCCATGTCCGTTCCTTTCCGAGAGGACGCAACGGGATTGTCGTCGTCCATGTCGGTAAGCGGGAATGGTCCATGTCGCAGTTGTCGCAAGTGTCGCAGCACCTTCCGGCCCGAAGTCGATTTCGTCCCATGTCATGCCGCGCACCTCGCCAGAGCGGGAAGCGGTCAGGGTCAGGAATTCAAGCGCCCGCGCGGCCATCCCGTCGCGCTGGGCCAGTTCTGCCCACCAGCGCGGCACGTCGCCCAGCGCCAAGGCGGGTTGATTGTCAGACTTCGCCACTTTTGCGGCCTTGGGCAAGAGTTCGGAAAGGTTGCCTTTCCAGCGCGCCGGATTGTCGCCCGTGCGGTGCCCCGCCACCGTCGCCCATGACAGCACGTTTTCAATGCGCCCCCGAAGGCGTGATGCCGTTTCGGTCTTTGTCTGCCAGATCGGTTCCAGCACCTTTAGGATATGCTGCACCGTGATTTCCGAAACCAGCTTCGGTCCCAGCACCGGGCGCGCGTAGGTGTCGAGCGTCGCGCGCCATTGTTTCTTGTGCTTTTCGTTCCTGAATTCATCCAGCTTCGCGGCCAAGTAATCATCCATCGCCGCTTCAAAGGTCAGGCCCGCGCGGGCTTCGCGCCGCTCCTGCAATGGGTCGCCGCCCAGCATTGCCTTGCCACGGTTTTCCAGTGCCATATGCCGCGCGGTTGCCAATGATACAGCGGGGGGGCTTCCAAGCCCTAGTTCGCACCGCTTGCCGCGAATGGTGATACGCTGCACCCATTGCTTCGCGCCGTTCGGTTGCACGCGCAGGAACAAGCCTTGCCCGTCAAAGTGCTTGCCCGGTTCGGTCACGGTTTCCACAAAGCGGGGTGACAGTGCTTTTTGCGGTTTCCTGATGCCTTTGGTTGTCATTTGAATATCCCCCTATCTATCCCCCATCTTGACAGGGATT
Source organism: Seohaeicola sp. 4SK31 (assembly GCF_028802875.1). Taxonomy (NCBI): domain Bacteria; kingdom Pseudomonadati; phylum Pseudomonadota; class Alphaproteobacteria; order Rhodobacterales; family Roseobacteraceae; genus Seohaeicola; species Seohaeicola sp. 4SK31. The sequence goes on from NZ_JARAMP010000015.1 coordinate 1,186, forward strand.
GATAGGGAATATGCCGGAATACACAGGACAAGGAAAGCGGAAAAAGCTTGATAAATCTTTGATTAATTTGATTGTTAGGGGACCATCTCGGAACATGCCGGAAAAGCCCTATGGCGGCCATCGTCTCCGCCACTTTACCCCCCGTATCTCGTTGTTTTCCTTGCATCGCGGGGGATCTGGCGCGATGTGCGGATGCCTCCACGGGCGGTCGCGGCCAGAGGGGGCGGTCTGCCCCCCCCCCGCGATGCGTCAGGCCGTCAGCTGCCTGCGCGCCCTCAGCTGTAGCCAGAGAACCGGCGCGAACAGGACTGCACCGGCGGCCATCGACGCCAGACCCGGCGCCACGAACAAGAGCGAGACAAGACCCAGATACCAGCGCTCGACCCGGCGCAGCGGGGCCAGCATGTAACCGGAAAACGCCGCCCCAAGCAGCCCGATCCCGATCATCGCCCCAGCCAGCGTGATCCCGAAATCGGACCAGGTGAAGCCCTCCGCCACCAGCAGGAGTGAGGGCGAGTAGACAAAGACGAAGGGTACCAGCGCCTTGGCGATGCCCAGCCGGAACGCTGTGTTCCCGGTCTGGAAGGGGTTCGAGCCTGCGATCCCCGCCGCCGCATAGGCCGCAAGCGCCACCGGCGGGGTAATGTCGGCCAGCACACCGTAGTAGAAGACGAAGAAATGCGACACCAGCGGCTCGACCCCCAGTTGCGCCAGGGCCGGGGCGGCGACAGCGACGAGGATGATATAGGTTGCTGTCGTGGGGATGCCCGCGCCCATGATGATGCAGGCGCATGCGATCAGCAGCAAGGTCACGAACAAGGTCCATTCCGTCACGGAAAAATAGGCAAAGGGCCAGATCTGGCTGATCACGGACCCAAGGTCGGTGGCGGTCTGCACGACGACATAGCCCAGCCGGAAGCCGACGCCGGTCAGCGTGACGACGCCCACGACGATGCCGACGGTGGCTGCGGCCGCGCCAACGGCCAATGTGTTGCGCGCGCCAGCCGACAGGGCCTGCACCAGATCCATGAGGGTCAGGCGGTTCATCGGATTGAGGAACCCGATCACCACGCAGGCGATGATGCCATAGACCGCAGCAAAATCCGGTGTCCGCCCGCTGAGGATGAAATAGACGAGGATGACCAGCGGCACGAGCGACATCCAGTTCTGCCGCAACACCTGCCGCGCGACGGGAAGCTCGTCCGCGCGCAGGCCGCGCAGCCCCAGCCGCTTGGCCTCGAGATGGACCATGATGAGGATGCCGAAATAGTGCAGCATCGCCGGAAACAATGCGGCCGCCAGAATGTCGCGCAGCGGCATCTCAAGATATTCCACCATGATGAAGGCGGCGGCCCCCAGAATCGGCGGAGTGATCTGACCACCGGTGGATGACGTCGCTTCGACCGCGGCGGCGAAGCGGGCAGGGTAGCCCACCTTCTTCATCGCCGGAATCGTCAGCGCGCCGGTTGTGACGGTATTCGCGATGGAAGAACCCGAGATCGTGCCCATGAACGCGCTGGAAAAGATCGCGACCTTGGCAGGGCCGCCCGCATAGCGCCCCGCAAGAACCATGGCCAGGTCAATGAACAGCTGCCCCAGACCGATGCGTGTTGCCAGCACGCCAAACAGGATGAAAAGAAATACGTATTTTGCCATGACCCCGATGGCGATGCCATAGATCCCCTGGTTGGTCATGTAGAGGTGGTTGATCAGCCCCGCCCAACTCGCTCCGCCATGCTTCAACGCGCCGGGCATCCAGGGGCCGAATATCGCAAAGACAATGAAGGCCATGCCGATCAGCGGCAGCGTCAGTCCCACCGAACGCCGTGTCGCCTCAAGCACCAGAAGAAGCAGGGCCGATCCCATGAAGACGTCGCCGGGCGACGGGTTGCCAACCCTTTGGGCCAGATCCGCCGAGGGCAGCAACGGCAGATACATCGCCGCAGCCACGCCCAGAACCGCAAGCACGATATCGACGATGGCGACACCCTCGAACCGATACCAGGCCGCAGGGGCCACCTCGGTCGTCAGGGTCTTGCGCCACGAGAACAGCAGAAAGACAAGGCCCAGCACAAAGGCCAGATGGATACCGCGATGGGTCAATTCCTGGATCAGGCCAAAGCCCGCCGCATAGAAGTGATAGACCGACATGGCCACCAGTCCGGCGGTGATCACCACGCCGATCCCGCGCCCGGTGGCGCGGAACGCCGTCTCGGGATCATACTTGCGCTCGATCTCCGCAAGTTCTTCCGGGCTGAGTGCCGTCTGTGTCATCTGTCGTTCCCCTGAAAAATGAAACGGCTTGCCTTGGTCCTTCAGGCAAGCCGTTGTCGTGCCGGTTCTTATTGGAGCAGACCCGCTTCCTTGTAATAGCGCTCTGCACCCGGATGCAGCGGGATGCCGATGCCGTCCAGCGCGGTTTCAATGGTGATCGACGCGCCCTTGGCGTGGCCCACATCCAGCAGCACGCGGGTCTTTTCGTTCCAAAGCGCCTTCGTGATCTGATAGATCAGTTCCTCGTCCTCGTTGGCCGAGGTGATCCACTGCGCGCCGACCGCCACAGTTGTCGTGGCGCCCACGCCTTCATAGGCATCGGCCGGAATGTCGGATTGCGCAAAGAAACCGTATTCGGCGATCAATGATTCCGCGGCTTCCCCGTCGATGGGGACCAGCTTGATATCCACGGCCGAGGCCAGTTCCACAATGGCGCCCGTCGGATAACCACCGACAAAGAAGAAGGCGTCGATCTGGCCATTGCGCAATGCGTCGCTTGCCGCGTCCGGTTTCAGCGCCTCGGCCTTGTAGTCGTCCGCGCCAAGGCCAGCCGCGGTCAGGATCAGGTTGGCATCGACATAGGTGCCCGATCCGGGTTCATCCAGGCTGACGCGCTTGCCCGCCAGATCGGCGACAGAGTTGATGCCGCTGTCGGCCAGCGCCACAAGGTGAATATGCTCGGGAAACAGCGCGGCGATGGCCCGCAGGCTTTCCGCAGGGGGCTGGCCTTCCATGGTGCCTGTGCCGGTATAGGCCCAATAGGCCACGTCCGACTGCGCGAAACCAGAGTTGCGCAGACCGGACACGATGGCATTGACGTTGTCCACGGACCCGCGCGACGACACGGCCGACGCGATCAGGCCAGGCACGCCGCAGCTGCCGCCTTCGTCACAGGCGCGCGACCCCGGCGGGTTGGAAATCGCGTTCGCAATCACTCCGCCCACGGGATAGTAGGTAGCGGCTGTGCCGCCGGTGCCGATGGTGAAGAAACTCAGGTCCTGTGCGTGTGCGGGCAATGCCAGCGAGACTGTCAAAGACGTGACTGCCGCCGCGGCAACAGTCTTGAACGTGGTAAACATGAACCATTCTCCTTTTTAAGTTGGTCATTCATGAAATCATATTACGATGCGAAATATGGATTGCTAGATGGTTTCTGGAACGCGACAGGTCGCCAGGGCATATCGCCACCGCTGACCGGATCGCGCCTGCGGCGATCAGGCAGACCCCTCTCGACGCGACATGCGATCCGATGGCGTGATCGACAAAATGGCGTGATCATCTTATGATCGCCCCGATGGGGTTATAAAGCCTGATTTCCGCACCACCCCGGAACGCTGCTCAGGAGAGGCCGCGATGCAAACGCCGGTATCCAGTACAGTGACCAGTGACCTTTCTGCGAAACTGCGCCGCGATATCGTGCTTGGCGTCATCCCGCCGGGTGCGCGGCTGAACATCGAGGCGATCAAGCGCGAAAGAAAGGTATCCCATCCAACCATTCGCGAAGCCCTGGCCCACCTGGCTGGCGAGGGCTATGTGACCGCCGAGGACAACAAGGGTTTTCGCGTTCTCGCGTCATCGCTGGACGAACTTCACGATATAAGCCGCCTGCGCGCCGTGTTGGAACAGCTGGGCCTGCGCTGGTCGATTGCCAGAACCAGCACGGACTGGCGATCCAGCGTCGTCGCCGCGCATCATGCGCTCAGCGAGGCCGAGGCAGAGATGGCGCAAGACCCTGCCAACGCGGCCATTGCATGGGACGAACGCAACCGCCAATTCCATCTGGCGCTGATCGGCAATTGCGCCTCGCCGCGTCTGATCCAGACGGTGTCGACACTCTACGACCTGACGCGCCGCTATCGTCTGATGGCCCATGCGGAAACATGTGCGGATCAGGTGGAATGGCTCCGGTGCAGCGCGGACGAACATGTGCGGTTGCGCGATCACGCCCTTGCCGGCAATGCGGACGCGGCCTGTGCGCTGCTCGGCGGCCACATCACCACAAGCGCCGCGAAGGCTGGGTCCATCGTTTTCGCCACGCCCCACACGCCCGAACCCGGAACATGAAGCGGGCATGCCGGTCCTGCGATCTTGCGGAACCGAAACGATCCTAATGCGTTGTGTGATCTGTAACCGCTGCAAAGCGGTCGTATTCAAGGAGTGACATGATGCAGATGACGAAAATGGTTCTGGCCTTGCTGGCCTTCGGCACGTTGATAGCTTGCGAAACCGTTGAAGGTGCAGGGCGTGACCTGTCCTCGGCGGGTGATGCGATCACGGAAGAGTCGCAGGAAGCGCAAGAGTAATTACGCCACCGCTGCGGGCCAGAGGCCGGACCCTGTGTCTGGCCGACCAAGGCACCGCAGTCCCCTGTCGGGACAAGCCATTTGCGCCGTGACAGACCAGCCGGATTTCCTCCCACCCGGCGTCCCTGACATCAGCATCCCGCGCGATCCGCCGCCTGTCTGCGGCGGGTCGCGGTGGTATGGCCTGACCGACAGCAAGACAGGAAGCTCCGGCCCCGCAGGGGGCCGGAGTTTTGCGTGAAATCAGCTCTCTTCCGCGACGCAATCCGCGAAATAGCGGACCGTGCCATCCTCGCCCACTTCCTGCACCAGACCGTGGATGTCGGTCTCGAATCCCGGACATTCGCGGGCGAATTCCCGGTTGAACTTGAGGTAGTCCACGATCTTGCGGTTGAAGACCTCACCGGGGATCAGCAGGGGAATACCCGGCGGATAGGGCGTCACAAGGCTGGTGGTGATCCGCCCTTCCAACGCGTCGATCGGTACCCGCTGCGTGGTGCGCCGCGCAATATGGGCATAGGCATCGCTGGGCTTCATGGCAGGGGTCAGGTCGCTCAGATAGATCTCGGTCGACAGGCGCGCCACGTCATATTTGGCATATTGCCGATGCACATGCTGGCACAGATCGCGCAGGCCCATGTTTTCATAGCGCGGATGCTTGGCACAGAATTCGGGCATGGCGCGCCACATCGGCTGGTTCTTGGCGTGATCGTCCTTGAACTGCTGCAACGCGGTCAGAAGCGTGTTCCAGCGGCCCTTGGTGATCCCGATCGTGAACATGATGAAAAAGCTGTAAAGGCCGGTCTTTTCCACGACCACACCATGCTCGACCAGATATTTGGTCACGATGGACGCGGGGATGCCCGTCTCCTCGAACCGCCCGTCCAGATTGAGGCCGGGCGTGATGATCGTCGCCTTGATCGGGTCCAGCATGTTGAAGCCGGGAGCCATGTCGCCAAAGCCATGCCAGCTGTCCTCGCCGTCGGCGGGCTGCACGCCATCGGCATCGGTCCGCTTCAGCACCCAATCCTTGGTGTTGCCGATCCCTTCCTCGGTCAGGTCGTCCGGTCCCCAGACCTTGAACCACCAGTCGTCGTCGCCATATTCCTCATCGACCTTGCGCATGGCGCGGCGGAAATCCAGCGACTCGACGATGCTTTCCTCGACCAGTGCCGTGCCGCCCGGCGGCTCCATCATCGCGGCCGCCACGTCGCAGCTGGCGATGATGCTGTATTGCGGGCTGGTCGAGGTGTGCATGAGGTAAGCCTCATTGAACAGGTGCCGATCCAGAGGCGTGTCCTGACTGTCCTGCACCAGAACATGGCTTGCCTGACTGATCCCCGCCAACAGCTTGTGCAGCGATTGCGTGGCATAGGTCACCGAATGTTTCGGCCGCGCGCGCTTGCGCCCCATCGAATGGAAATTGCCATAGAACGGATGAAAGGACGCATGCGGCAACCACGCCTCGTCGAAATGCAGGTTGTCCACATAGCCGTCCAGAAGGCCCTTGATCGTCTCGGTGTTATACAGCACCCCGTCATAGGTGGATTGGGTCAGCGTCATGATACGCGGCTTCACCGTGTCGGGATCGACCCCTTCCAGCAGCGGATTGGCGCGGATACGCGCCTTGATCGCCTCGACCTCGAAGGCGCTCTGCTGGATCGGGCCGATGATGCCCCAATGGTTGCGCGTGGGCTTCAGGAACACCGGGATCGCGCCCGTCATGATGATGCTGTGCAGGATCGACTTGTGGCAGTTGCGGTCCACCACCACGACGTCACCGGGGGCGACCGTGTGATGCCAGACCATCTTGTTCGAGGTCGATGTGCCATTGGTCACAAAGAAACAGTGATCCGCATTGAAGATCCGCGCCGCATTGCGCTCGGACGCGCCGATGGCGCCGTTATGGTCCAGAAGCTGCCCCAGCTCCTCGACCGAATTGCAGACATCGGCGCGCAGCATGTTCTCGCCATAGAACTGGTGATACATCTGCCCGATGGGGCTTTTCAGGAAAGCCACCCCGCCCGAATGGCCGGGGCAATGCCACGAGTATGACCCATCCTCGGCATAATCCAGCAGCGCCTTGAAGAATGGCGGCTGGATGCCCTCCAGATAGGTCTTGGCCTCACGGATGATGTGGCGCGCCACGAATTCGGGCGTATCCTCGAACATGTGGATGAAGCCGTGCAACTCGCGCAGAATGTCATTGGGCAGATGGCGGCTGGTCTTGGTCTCGCCATAGACGTAGATCGGCACATCCTCGTTCTTCCAGCGCACCTCCTCGATGAAGTTGCGCAGGTTCACGACGGCCGGATCAAGATCAGGGCCGGGGCTGAATTCCTCATCGTCGATGGACAGCACAAAGGCGCTGGCGCGCGACTGCTGCTGCGCGAATTTCGACAGATCGCCATAGCTGGTCACACCCAGCACCTCGAAGCCTTCCTTCTCGATCGCCTCGGCCATGGCGCGGATGCCAAGCCCGGAGGAGTTCTCAGAGCGGAAGTCTTCGTCGATGATGACGATGGGAAATCGGAATTTCATGGGTCTCTCCTTGGGGGAAGGTCGGATGGGACTGGCGCAATGCAGGTGGCGTGATCCCGCCTCTGGCACCGGGACATTCTGCGACTTCGGTCTGCGCCGTTTCTTTCTGTTGCAGGCCGCCCCGTCAAGGGCGGCTGACGCATCGCCTGTATTACATCGGCGGAGAATGGACCTTGCGCCCCGCGCCCCGCGCTTGCGGCTTCACGCATAGATGCGGTCCGCCTCGGGCGTCTGCTCGATCTTGTCCAGCAACCCTTGCAGCAAGGACGCCTCGGCCCGGTTCACCCGCGCGCGGGGGTTCCAGACCACATGCACGTCAATTGCGGGCGGCTCCTCATAGGGGGGCAGCCGCCACAACCGCCCCATCGCCACATCCTCGCGCACCACATGCAGGGGCAGGGGGCCGATCCCCAGCCCCGCCACGATCATCCGCCGCACCTCTTCCAGATTCGAGGACGAGCCCACCACGCGATCCTCCAGCCCCGCCGCCGCCCGCATCAGCGTCACCGGGCGCAGCGCGTCATTCATCTGATCCGTCACGAAACTGACCGACGGTTGCCCCGCCAGTTCGGTCGTCGACAGCCCCTTGCGCCCGAACAGCGGATGCGAGGGGCCGCAGAACAGGCCGAAGAACTCGCGGAACAGGCGGCGATATTCCAGCTTGGGGTTGCGGTCCCTGACCAGACAGACGGCAAAGGACGCCCGCCGCGCCAACAGCTTGTCCAACGCCTCGCGGCTGGAACTGACGTCGATGGACAGCGTCGCCGCCGGATGGCGTGCGTGAAACTCGCGCAGCGCATCATTCAGCAGGGGACAGACCACGTGGCTGGCAATGGCGATGGTGACATGGCCCTGCACCTCCTCCTGCACCTCGCGGATCGCCGTCCCGATCCGCAGGATCGCGCCGTTGATATCGACTGCCTCGTCATAGAGCAGCCGCCCCGCCTCGGTCAGGGCGAACCGCCCCGGCTTGCGGTCGATCAACTGCCGCCCCAGATGCCCCTCCAGCCGCTTGAGCGCGCTGGAGACGCTGGGCTGTTGCAGCCCCAGCACCTCGGCCGCACGGGTGATCGACCCGGCATCGGCCACCACCACAAAGGTGCGCAGCAGGTTCCAGTCCAGATCGCGGGCCAGCTTGTCGGGCGCTGTATTCATTGATTCAATCTATATTCACTATCTCGACTATCTATTGGATCAATGCGGGCCGCTCTGTCAATCTTTCCCTGACCAACGGAGCACCCGGCATGAGCATCGAACGGCGCGAAGCGCGTCAGCCCTGGATCCTGCTGTCCCCGGCCCTCGGGGCGGTGGCCTTGCTGCTGTTCGTGCCGCTTCTCTTCATCGTCGTCTATTCCTTCTGGCTGCGGTCGGCCACCGGCGCCGATACGACGGGCTTTCATCTGGACAACTGGATCAAGGCGCTGAGCGATCCCTTCTATCGCTACATCCTGCTGAACACGCTAAAGATTGCCGCGATCACCACCGTCCTCTGTGCGCTTCTGGGCTATCCGGCGGCCTATTTCATCGCACGGTCCAAGGGCAACAAGATGATCCTGCTCCTGCTGCTGATGCTGCCCTTCTGGATCAGCTACATCATCCGCACGATGAGCTGGATCAACATTCTGGGCGCATCCGGCGCGGTCAACACCGGCCTGATGGCGCTGGGCGTGATCTCGGAACCGCTCCAGATGCTCTATAACGAGGCCGCCGTGATCCTTGGCCTTGTCCATTTCCTCCTGCCCTTCATGGTGCTGAACGTCTATGTAAGCCTTGAGGGGATCGACACCAATCTCGAAGACGCCGCCACATCGCTGGGGGCGACGCGGTGGCAATCCTTCCTTCAGGTCACGTTGCCCTTGTCGCTGCCCGGCCTCGCCGCAGGGGGGCTGCTCTGCTTCGTGCTGGGGGCAGGGACCTATATCACGCCCTTGGTGCTGGGCGGTCCGCGCGATGCGATGTTCGCCAATCTGGTGTTCGAGGCGATCATCACGCAGCTCAACTGGCCATTGGGATCGGCGCTGTCGCTGCTCCTGCTGATGGTGCTGGGCGTGCTGGTGGCGATCTACAACCGCTATCTGGGCATGGCGCAACTGGCCAAGGGGCTGGGCTGATGGGCTGGGGTCTGATCCGTCTCTACGCGATTGCGGTCTATGCCTTCATGTTCCTGCCCGTGGCGGTCGTGGTGCTGCTGTCGTTCAACGCCAACCAGTTCGGCAGCTTCCCCATGACCGGCCTGTCGCTGCGCTGGTTCGAGGCGCTGTGGAACAATGACGCGGTGATGCGCGCCTTCCGCACCTCGCTGGTGCTGGGCCTGATGACCGCCGTGATCTCGACCACGCTGGGAGTTCTGGCCAGCCTTGCCCTTGTGCGCTACGACGTGCCGGGCAAGAACCTCATCACCACCGCGCTGATTGCGCCGATCCTTGTGCCCGAAGTGGTGCTTGCCGTGGCGCTGCTGCTGTTCCTCAACTGGCTGGGCATCGGCAAAAGTTTTGCGCTGCTGCTGGCGGGGCATGTGATCTTCACGCTGCCGTTCGTCATCCTCGTGGTGCAAGCCCGCCTTGTCAGCATCCGCCGCGATGTCGAGGAAGCCGCCCTCAGCCTGGGTGCCTCCCCGGTGCAGACCTTCTTTTCGGTCACATTGCCTCTGCTGATGCCCGCCGTCGCCGCAGGCGCGCTGTTCGCCTTCACCATCAGCTTTGACGACATCACAGGCACGCTCTTCTGGAAACCCGGCGGGGTCGAGACGGTGCCGACGCAGATCTTCTCGATGCTGCGCAATTCGATCAGCCCGGAAATCAACGCGCTGGGCACGGTGATGATCCTTCTCACCGTGGGCCTTCCTCTGCTGGGGGCCGCAATCGCCCGCAGCCTCTCAACAAAACGCGGCAGATAGAACCGCCTTCAACCAACCAAGGAGAAACCGTTATGGACAATACCAAACGCTACGAACGCCTTCTGGAACGCTATCGCAACGGCGACATGGACCGGCGCAATTTTCTGGGTCTGATCGGCGCGGCGGGTGCGGCGTACGGGTTGCAAACCCCCTTCGCCAGATATGCCAATGCCCAGACCGTGCAGCAGGTCCGCTTTGACGGATGGGGCGGCGTGGTGTCCGAGGCGTTCCGCAAGCATGCCTTCGATCCCTACACCGCCGCCACGGGCATCAATGTGGTCGATGGCACATTCTCGGGCGGGGACGAATATCTGGCGCAGGTCCGCTCCAGCCAGGAGGGAGAGTTCAACATCGCCCATCTGTCGGGCGTGTTCGACTACGCCCGCTATGTGAATTTCGGCCTGACGGTCGAGCTCAACACCGACAACATCCCCAACATGGCCATGGTGATGGACGCGCTGACCGATGCCTATCGCCGTGTGACGCCCGATTACCTGTCCGCCGTGCCCTATAACTATGGCACCACGGGGCTGGCCTATAACCGCAAATACATCTCGGACGAGGAGATGAAGGAAAAGGGCGCCAGCATCCTCATCGACGAGGCTTACAAGGACAAGATCGGCGGCTGGTCCGACTGGCGCACCCGGATCTGGTATGGCGCGCTGCAAACGGATCAGGACCCCAACAACATCACCGATATGGATGCGGTCTGGGACGCAATCCGCAGCCACCGCGATCTGGCTCTGAAATACTGGGGATCTGGCGCCGAATTGATGAGCCTGCTGGCCGAGGAAGAAATCTACGTGACCGAAGGCTGGTCGGGCCGCATCGCCGCGCTGCAAGAGCAGGGTCACGATATCGGCTATTACGATCCGCCCAACGGGTTCGGCTGGCAGGAATGTCTCTTCGTGATCAAAGGCTCTCCGGTCGAGGCCTGCGAGGAACTGCTGAACTTCATGCTGGCACCCGAAACCTCCATCGCAGTGGCCGAAGGGCAGAACTATCCGCCCGCACTCGATGGCACCAAGGTCGATCTGGGCACCAAGATCCCGACATTGCCCGCCTATGACCCGACCGGCACGCTGGACGCGCTGACCTTTGCCGACCCCGCCTACTGGAACGGGAACGAGGCGGAATGGTCCGAAACCTTCAGCCGCGTGCAGCGGGGTTTCTGAAGATCTTGTTAACTTTCGGGGTGTCCCATCGTGGGACATCCCGCCCTGACGCGAAAAAGGACCTCCCATGGCCGCCGTCACCCTCAGCAATATCGTCAAGCGCTTCGGCACCTTCACGGCGGTGCAGAAAATGTCGCTCGACATCCCCGAGGGCAGTTTCTGCACCTTGTTGGGGCCATCGGGTTGCGGCAAGACCACGACCCTGCGGATGGTGGCGGGGCTCTTGGACCCGACCGAAGGTGACATCAGCATCAACGGCCGCCGCGTCAACGACATCCCGATCCACAAGCGCAACCTTGGCATCGTGTTCCAGAACTACGCCCTCTTCCCTCATCGCACCGTGGCACAGAACGTGGGCTTCGGTCTGAAATATCGCCCCGTGGATCGCGCCGAAGCCCAGCGCCGCGTCATGCAGGCGCTGGAACTGGTGCAACTGCCCCACTTGGCCGACCGCTACCCTTCGGAACTGTCCGGCGGCCAACAGCAACGCATCGCGCTGGCCCGCGCCGTTGTGGTGGAACCCGATGTTCTGCTGCTGGACGAACCGCTGTCGGCACTGGACGCCAACCTGCGCGAGGATATGCGGGTCGAGTTGAAGAACATCCAGAAACGTCTGGGCGTCACCTCGATCTTCGTCACGCACGACCAATCCGAAGCGCTGGCCATGTCCGACCAGATCATCGTCATGTCCGAAGGCCGCGTCGAACAGGTCGGCCCACCCGAGGAGGTCTACAACACCCCCGCCAGCGAATTCGTCGCGCGCTTTCTGGGGGCGGCGAACATCCTTGAAGCGCGTGTCACCGACCGGCAGGGTGACGAACTGGCCCTCGATGTGCCGGGCTTCGCCCGCGTCGTGATCCCGCGCGCCCGTGCCCCCAAGCTGGGCGATGCCTCTGCCGCCAAACTGGTGATCCGCGCCGAAAAGCTGAAACTCATGCCTGCGGACAGCCGCGACGACACCGCCATCATGATCCCCGCTCAGGTCGAGGCGGTGGACTATCAGGGGCAGGCCGCGCGCTATTTCCTGCGCGTGGGCGATCACGCGCTGCAAGCGATCAACATGATCGACGTGGCCCCATTCGCCGCCGGTGATAGCGTGACCCTGCGTCTGCTGCCGCGCGACTGCGCCGCCCTTCCCGCCACCTGAAAGACCCCTGACATGTCTCAACCTCTGCTGAATGCCCGGCTCGAAAGCCATCTGTTCTACCAGACCCGCGCCCGCCGCCCCGTGCTGGCCGAGGCGCGCGACGTCTATATGTGGGACATCGAAGGCAAGCGTTACCTTGACGGCTCTTCGGGTGCGATGGTCAGCAATATCGGCCATTCCCACCCCCATGTTCTGGCCGCGATGCGCGCGCAGATGGAGAAGTCGACCTTCGGCTATCGCCTGCATTTCGAAACCGACCCGTCCGAACGACTGGCCGCGAAAACCGCCTCTCTCATGCCCGAGGGGATGGAGAAGGTGTTCTTTGTCTCGGGTGGCTCCGAAGCGGTGGAAAGCGCGCTGAAAATAGCGCGCCAATATGCGCTGGCCGTGGGGCAGGGCAGCCGCTGGAAGGTGATCTCGCGCAGCCCCAGCTATCACGGCTGCACACTGGGCGCGCTGGCCATCACGGGTTACGGCCCGCTGGCCGATCCTTTCGCCCCGATGATGCAGGTGATGCCCAAGATCCCCGCCCCGCGCGCCTATCTGGACGGGCTGAACGCGGGCGACCCCGCCACCGGCGCGCATTACGCCGCCATGCTGGAGGCCGAGATCGTGGCCCAAGGTCCCGACACCGTGCTGGCCTTCATCGTGGAACCCGTGGGCGGTGCCTCGACCGGCGCGCTGGTGCCGCCTGCGGGATATATGCAGGCGGTGCGCGAGATCTGCACCCGTCACGGCGTGCTGCTGATCCACGACGAGGTGATGTGCGGCGGCGGGCGCACCGGCGCGTTTCTGGGGGCCGATCACTGGGGCGTGGCCCCTGACATCATCGCGCTGTCCAAGGGGTTCGGCGCGGGCTATGCGCCCTTGGGCGCGATGATCGCCCATGACCGGATCGTCAACCCGGTGCTGGATCAGGGCGGCTTTGCCCATGGCTTCACCTATGCGGGCAATCCGCTTGCCTGTGCCGCGGGGCTGGCCGTGCTCGAGGTGATCGAGACGGAAGGTTTGATCCAGAACGCCGCCCGCATCGGCGAACTGCTGAAATCGCGGCTGGAAGGTCTGATGGACCGCTTTCCCTTTGTCGGGGATGTGCGCGGCAAGGGCCTTCTGCTGGCCTTTGAACTGGTCGCGGACCGCACCACGATGGAGCCTCTGCCCCCCGCTCTGAACGCTTATCTGGAACTGGTCGAACTGGCCTATGCCGAAGGTCTGATCATCTATGCCCGCCGCACCCGCGACGGGCGCGCGGGCGATCACTTCCTTGTCTGCCCGCCCATGACCGCGACCGAGGCGCATGTGGACGAGATCATCGCGAAACTGACCGCCGCCCTGACCGCCTTCGCCCCGCTGGCGCTGCGGGCCATGACGGAACGGGTCTGACCCATGGCCAAGATCATCCTCTCTTGCGCCATCACCGGGTCGATCCACACGCCGTCCATGTCGCCGCATCTGCCCGTCACGCCGGACCAGATCGCGGAACAGTCCATCGGCGCGGCTGAGGCAGGGGCCGCGATCCTGCACCTGCATGCGCGCGACCCTCTGACTGGCCGCCCCTCGGCCCGGCCCGAGAATTTTATGGCCTTCCTGCCGCGCATCAAGGCGGGCTGCAATGCCGTGATCAACCTCTCCACAGGCGGCAGCGCCGTGATGCCGCTGCATGAGCGCATCGCGGGCCCAATGGCCGCCGAGCCCGAGATGTGCAGCCTCAACATGGGCACGATGAACTTCGCGCTTTACCCGATGCTGGGCAAGCGCACCGACTGGCAGCACGATTGGGAAGAACCCTTCCTGCGCGACAGCGACGATCTGGTCTTCAAGAACACCCCCCGCGATATCGAAGGCGTCTTGCGCCTGATGGGGGCCGAGCGCGGCGCGCGGTTCGAATTCGAATGCTACGATCTGGGGCACCTCTACATGCTGGCGCATTTCCGCGACCGGGGGCTGGTGCAGGGCCCGCTCTTCATCCAGTTCGTGATGGGCGTTCTGGGCGGCGTCGCGGCGGAACCCGATCATCTGGTGCATCTGAAAACCACCGCCGACCGGCTGTTCGGCACGGACTACCTGTTTTCGACCCTTGCAGCGGGGCGGCAGCAGATGCCGATGGCGCTGGTGTCAGCCGCACTGGGTGGCCATGTCCGCGTGGGGTTGGAAGACAACCTCTATCTCTCCAAAGGCGTGCTGGCCCGGTCGAACGCCGAACAGGTGACCAAACTGCGCGGGATGCTGGAGGATCTGGGCCATACCCTTGCCACCCCGGACGAGGCGCGCGCGATGCTGGGCCTCAAAGGGCCCGACAAGGTGGCGTTCTGATCCGCCCCCTGCCTGAAGAATGAAGGAAACCACCACGATGAAAGCCTTTTTCGATGATCGCCAATGGGCGCATGATCCCAGAATGTTCATGGCCAATGGCGCGATGTCGCCCAACCCCGAACAGCCCAAACGGATCGAGGTGCTGCATGCGGCGGCCCTCAACGCCGGATGCAGCTTCGCCGCGCCATCCGATCACGGGATGGGACCGCTGGCCGCCATCCATTCGCCGGAATACCTGCATTTCCTGCGCACGATCCATGCGCGCTGGGCGCGGATCGAAGGGGCCAGCGACGAGGTGATCCCGAACATCCATCCCGACCGGCGCGGCGCGTCCTATCCTTTGTCGGCAGTTGGGCAGGCGGGCTATCATCAGGCCGATACCGCCTGTCCCATCGCAGCGGGCACATGGGACGCCGCCTATTGGTCGGCGCAGACCGCACTCAGCGGGGCGGATGCGGTGCTGGGCGGGGCCGAGGTCGCCTATGCGCTGTCACGCCCGCCGGGGCATCACGCCTTCGGCGATCTGGCCGGAGGCTTCTGCTTTCTCAACAACTCCGCCATCGCGGCCGAGGCGTTCTTGCGCGCTGGCAGGCGGCCGGCCATTCTGGATGTGGACGTGCACCACGGCAACGGCACGCAGGGCATCTTCTATCACCGCCGCGACGTGCTGACCGTGTCGGTCCATGCCGATCCGGCACGGTTCTATCCGTTTTTCTGGGGCCATGCCGATGAACGCGGCGCGGGTGCGGGGCTGGGCTACAACCTGAACCTGCCCTTGCCGCGCGGCACGGATGATGCGGCGTTTCTGGCGGCGCTTGATATGGGGCTGGAGCGGATCGCGGATTTCGGCGCGGATGTGATCGTGGTGGCCTTGGGGCTGGACGCGCATGAGAATGACCCGTTCAAGGGCTTTGCCGTCACCACACCGGGTTTCGCCCGCATCGCCGCAGCGATTGCGCGGATGGGCCTGCCCGCCCTGATCGTGCAGGAGGGCGGTTATCTGCAACCCGAACTGGGGGCGAACCTCACCAGTTTCCTGACCGGGTGGCAGACCGGCTGACGCGGGCCTGTCGCCCATGGGCACCGCGCCTCACGCATCTTATGGTCGCAGCGTCATTGCGCGGCCGGACGGGGATCAATCCCCGTCGATCGAGATACCCTGATCACCGATCCGGATTTCGACGCCGCTCTGGCTTTCCTGATAATAGAGATAGCCGATGACGATCACCCCCGCAGCCAGCAGGCCGATCACGAGATAGAGAAGATTGCGGTTCATTCTGGGGCCTTCCGTTTCAGCACGTTGATCGCGCAAGCTACGATGCTGGGCGCGTTTTTGCCATCATGGCCTTGGAACTTGTCCTCCGATAGGCGGCGATCCGCAGGGCGCGGCGGCTGTTGTGGACGCCGTCCGCCGCATGTCGGTCCCTTGGCCATTGGCGCAAAGCCGCGAAGATGGTGCAAGATCGCCGCGTGGCTGTCGTTTTTGGCCGTTTTCATGGCGTCCGCGATTGCTAATGTCATCCCCGGCAGGGCGAAAAGTCCCGCAGCGGGCAGGGGCAGGACGTGCAGGAATTCGACTATGTGATCGTGGGGGCCGGATCGGCGGGATCGGTTCTGGCCAACCGCCTCAGCGCGGATGGCAAGACCCGCGTTCTGGTGCTCGAGGCCGGCGGATCGGACCTGACCTTCTGGGTGCAGGTCCCCATCGGCTATGGCAAGGTCTATTACGACCAGCGCGTGAACTGGAAATACACCACCGAACCCGATCCCAACCGCAACGGCAACCGCTCCTACTGGCCGCGTGGCAAGGTGCTGGGCGGGTCCAGCTCGATCAATGCGATGGTCTATGTGCGCGGGCACCCCGCAGATTACGCCGAATGGGGCGCGGTCGCGCCCGGCTGGGGCTGGGATGACGTGGCCCCGGTGTTCCGCCGGATGGAGGATTGGGTCCACGGCGCGAATGATTTTCGCGGCGCAGGCGGCCCCTTGCCCGTCTATGACGTGGCAAATGACGTGCATCCCCTGACCCGCACCTATCTGACGGCGGCAGAGCAGGCAGGCTTTCCCACCAACCCCGACTATAACGGCGCGGATATGGAAGGGGCGGCGCTCTACCAGATCACCACCAAGGGCGGCCTGCGCGCCTCGGCCGCGCGGGCTTACCTTCGCCCGGCGATGAAGCGCGCGAATCTCAAGGTGGAAACCCGCGCCCATGTGACACGCGTTCTGTTCGAAGGCCGCCGCGCCGTGGGCGTGGAATATGTCCACAAGGGCCGCACCCTGACCGCCAGGGCGCGGGCCGAAGTGATCCTCTCCGGCGGCGCCATCAACTCGCCCCAGCTTCTGCAACTGTCCGGCATCGGGCCGGGGGGCGTGCTGCAACAACATGGCATCCCCGTGCTGCACGAGGCCCCTCATGTCGGGCGCAACCTGTCGGACCATCTGGGCGCGGATGCCCTCTATCGCGCGCGGGTCCCAAGCCTCAATCAGGAACTCGCCCCGCTGATGGGCAAGCTCTGGGCAGGGCTGCGCTACGTCCTCACCCGCAAAGGGCCGCTCGCGCTCAGCCTCAATCAGGGCGGCGGATTCGTGCGCGTGATGGAGGGGGCCACGCGTCCCGATATCCAGCTCTACTTCTCACCCGTCAGCTATACCCGCGCGCCGGTCGGCACCCGGCCCCTGATGAACCCCGATCCCTTTCCGGGCTTCCTGCTGGGCTTCAACCCCTGCAAGCCGACCAGCACCGGCTGGCTGCAAATCCGCTCGCCCGATCCCTTTGCCGCACCCGAGATGCACACGAATTATCTCGCGACCGACTATGACCGCGCCGTCATGCTGGAAGGCTTCCGCCTGATCCGCAAGATCGCCCGCACCCCCGCCATGGCTGCCGTGATCGAGGATGAGATCACCCCCGGCTGGACGGTGGACAGCGACGATGATCTGGCCGATGTGATCCGCGAAAAGGCATGGACCGTGTTTCACCAATGCGGCACCTGCCGGATGGGCAACGATCCCATGCAGGCGGTGGTGGATGCGCGGTTGCGCGTGCACGGGATCGACGGGCTGCGGGTCGCGGATGCCTCGGTCTTTCCGACAATCCCGACCGGCAACACGAACGCGCCCGCCATCATGGTGGGCGAGCGCGCCTCGGACCTGATCCTCGAGGATGCCCGGCGCTGACAGGCGCGCCGGGCCAAGCTTTCAGTAACGGTGATCGAAGGTCACGACCTCGCCATCGGCACGGGTCAGGCTGCGGGCATAGATCTCGCGCGGGCCAAGGTCGTCATCCACGAAGCCATGCACCGTGACCGCTTCGCCGACATCGGCCGGCACGTAGGTCGGCCCGACATAGACCCGGATATCCCCGCTGTCATCGGACAGGCGGAACGTGTCCTCGTCCAGAATACGGGCAACGATGCCCTGCACCGTCACCATGCTGCCCCGCTCTGCCAAAGCAATGGGCGTGGTGTCTTTCTGTGCATGGGCAGGCAGGGCAACAAGGGCAATCGCGGCAGTCAGAAACAGATGGCGCATGGGATGTCCTTTCAACGTGAAGCACCAGAACATCCCGCAGATGGGAAAGGGCAGGTCGCGCCGCAATCTCCCCCCGATAACATCGGCGTCAGGCCCGCGTTATCCGAGGGTCAGACCTTGGGCGGGCGGCTTTTGTAAACCGGCAACCGCCAGCCAAAGGCCAGCGATCCGGCACGCAGCACCCATGTCAGCACAGCGCAAGCCGCCAGTGCCGTCAGCGTATCCGCCCCCGCCTCGCGCGCGATCAACGCCGCCCCCGCCCCCGCAAAGGCCGCCGAGGCGTAAAGCTCCCCCTGTTTCAACACCAAGGGCACCTCGTTGCAGACGACATCGCGCATCAGCCCGCCCAGACAGCCCGTCACCATCCCCATGATAAGCACGATGGCCGCAGGCTGCCCCAGCCCCATGGCCACACCCACGCCCGCAGGCACGGCCACCGCCAGCGCCAGACTGTCCAGCCAGATCAGCGCGCGGTAGCGGCTTTCCAGAAGATGGGCGGTGAAAAACACCACCAGCGCCGCCGTGCAGGCTATGGCGATATAGGTGGGCTCGGCCACCCAGAACACGAACTCGCGGTTCAGCAGCACATCGCGCAAGGTGCCGCCGCCGACCGCCGTAAGGCAGGCGATGAAGAAAAACCCCACGATATCCAACTGCGCGCGCGACGCGACCAGCGCCCCGGTCAGCGCGAAAACCAGAACCGAGGCATAGTCCAGCAGCACCAGCAAGGTCATCGTCCCGCCTTCCCGTTGACCTTGAAAGGGGCCATCCCGGCGCGCGCCAATTCGTCCGCGCGCTCGTTCTCGGGGTGCCCGGCATGGCCCTTGACCCATTCCCACGTCACCTTGTGCCGCGCCTGCGCCACATCCAGCCGCTGCCACAGTTCGACATTCTTGACGGGTTTCTTGTCCGCCGTGCGCCAGCCGTTCTTTTTCCAGCCATGGATCCACGCGGTCACGCCGTTCTTCACATAGGCGCTGTCGGTGACGATCGTGATCTCGCTGGGCCGTTCCAACGCCTCCAGCGCGTTGATCGCGGCCAGCAACTCCATCCGGTTGTTGGTCGTGTCGGCCTCGCCGCCGTTCAACTCGCGCTCCTTGATGATCTTGCCATCGCGGATGGCCCGCATCAGCGCGCCCCAGCCGCCGGGGCCGGGATTGCCCGAACAGGCCCCGTCCGTATAGGCATAAAGCCGGGTCATGGCTGATGCTCCAAGGTGACATAGCCGGGCAGGGCGGCCATGCGCGCGCACCACGCCTGCAAGCCCGGAAACCGCGCCATGTCGAAGCCGCCGCGGGTGCCCGCCGTGCAGGTATAGCCGTAAAGGGCGATATCCGCGATGGTCGGCCTGTCCCCGCAAAACCACGCGCCCCCCTGCAAGCCATCCTCCATCAGCGCCAGCAGCGCATGGCCTTCTTCCAGCAAGGCGGACAGACGCTCGGGCGTGGCCAGATGTGCACGCTCAGGATAGCACAGCAGCGCGGCCCGCACCGCAATGACCGGCTCGTGGCGGTTCTGCTCAAAGAACATCCAGGACAGCATCCGCGCCTGATCATAGGGATTGCATGGCACCCAATCCGTGCCCGCGCCCAGATACCACAGAATCGCATCGGATTCGTTCAGTACCCGCCCATCCGCCAGATGCAGCACGGGCAGCTTGCCCAGCGGGGCTTTACCCTCGGCCTTGGCTTCAGCCAGCGCGGGCGATCCCGCCTCACAGGCCACATGCACATAATCCCGCCCCAGCAGGGCCAGCAGCAACCGCACCTTGTAGCTGTTGCCGGATGAGGGCATCGAATAAAGGGTCATCTGGGCCATGGCGCCGCTCCGCGTAAATCAGTGGTCCCTCTATGTCAGGCGAAGGCCACGACTGCCAGACAGATCACGACGATCGCGGTCAGCAAAACCCGCAGATGCATCCACCATGCCGGGGCCAAGCCCTGTTTCCAGAACATCCAGTCCAGCGCCAGCAGCCCCATGAAACCCGCCATCAGGCTGATCGCGGCACTGACCGGCCCGCCCCCCGTCATGAAAAACGCCCATAGCGCCGGGATCACCGACATGACATAGCCCGAGGCCGCCACCGCCCCGCTGGCCTTGGTGGCAAAACCCCAAAGCACGCCGGACATGAAGGACAGGATCACAGCGCCATAGAACAGGCCGATATACGGCCCGGTGAACCGCCCGCCAAAAGTCTGCGCGCTCCATGCGTTCAACGGCTCCGACAGCACGGTCAGCGCCCCCCAGACAAAGGGGATCAACCCCGCCAGACCCAGCAGCAGCGCGGAACGGGGCACCCCTTGCATCACCCGCCTCAGGCCGGTTGCCGCAACACGCGCGGCACCTTGAATTCCACATTCTCCTCGGCGGTGACGACCTGTTCCACCGTCACGTCAAAGCGGTCGCGGAACGCGTCCACCACCTCGGTGATTAGCACATCGGGTGCAGATGCCCCCGCCGTGATGCCGATGCTGGAAATCCCCTCCAGCGCCCGCCAGTCGATATCGCTCGCCCGCTGCACCAGTTGCGCATAGGCGCAACCCGCCCTTGCCCCCACCTCGACCAGACGTTTCGAGTTCGACGAATTGGGCGCCCCCACCACCAGCATGGCGTCGCATCTGGGGGCCATCGCCTTGACGGCCTCCTGCCGGTTGGTGGTGGCATAGCAGATGTCTTCCTTGTGCGGCCCGACGATCCCCGGAAACCGCGCCTTCAACGCCTCGACCACTGCGGCGGTATCATCCACCGACAGCGTGGTCTGCGTCACAAAGGCCAGCTTGCCCGGATCGCGCACCCGCAACCTCGCCACGTCCTCGGGCACCTCGACCAGCAAGACCTCGCCCGCGGGCAACTGCCCCATGGTCCCGACGGTCTCGGGATGCCCCGCATGGCCGATCATCACGATCTGCAACCCGTTCTCGTGATGCCGCTCCGCCTCGATATGCACCTTGCTGACAAGGGGGCAGGTCGCGTCCACATAGATCATCTCGCGCGCCTGCGCCGCCGCAGGCACCGATTTCGGCACGCCATGCGCGGAAAAGATCACCGGACGATCACCAGGCACGTCGTCCAACTCCTCGACGAAAACCGCCCCCTTGGCGCGCAACCCATCGACCACGAACTTGTTATGCACGATCTCGTGCCGCACAAAGACGGGCGCGCCCCATTTTTCCAGCGCCATCTCGACGATCTTGATGGCACGGTCCACACCGGCGCAGAACCCGCGCGGGGCGGCCAGATAAAGGGTAAGGGGCGGTTTCGTCATCGCGGTCTCCTGTTGCTGCCAGAGGTAAAGCCTGATGCGCCTCGGGTCCAGCCCCCAGAAGGGCGTGGCCGCGTCACGGGGCTGTGACTTGCGAGGGGCGACCCTGTGGCGGATGCTGTCACCGGACAAAAGTCAAAGGATCAAGATGCGCAGCAGACTGTTAGTGGCGATCATGGCGGCAGCAACCACCCCGGCCTGGGCCGAAGACGCGGCAGGCTTTCTGCCATGGCAATACCCGGAGGCTGTGGCGCAAGGGCAGGCGGTCTATGCCGATCACTGCGCCGCCTGCCACGGCGACAGGTTGCAGGGTCAGCCGGATTGGCAAAGCCGCGATGCCGACGGCTATCTGCCCGCGCCTCCCCATGATCCCAGCGGCCATACCTGGCATCACCCGGACCAGCAACTGTTCGACATCACCAAATACGGGATCGAGGCCATCGTCGGAAATGGCTACCGCAGCCGGATGGGCGGCTATGACGGAATCTTGTCCGACACAGAGATCGCCGCCGTGCTGGCCTATATCAAAAGCACATGGCCATCCCGCGTGATCGAGATTCACGACCGCATCAACCGCGACGCCGCGCTGGACTAGGGCGCGCACCGCGCTTGGGGACGGCACCCCAGAAACCCGCCTTCCCACAACGAAAGAGGCGCCCGTCAGGCGCCTCTTCAATGTGCATGGCTCACAGCTTTTGACCTGACCTCAGCCCGCCTGATCGCCCATCCCCTCGCGGGGGGCGGGAACATCGCGGGGCGGGCGTCCGATCACGTCCTTAAGCTCATCCAGTTCGATGAAATTGTCGGCTTGCCGGCGCAACTCGTCCGCGATCATCGGCGGCTGGCTGCGGATCGTCGAGACGACCGAGACCCGCACGCCCTGGCGTTGCAGGCTTTCGATCAGAGGGCGGAAATCGCCATCGCCCGAAAACAGGACAATGTGATCCACGCGCGGTGCCAGCTCCATCGCATCGACGGTCAGTTCGATGTCCATGTTGCCCTTGACCTTGCGACGGCCCTGGCTGTCCGTATATTCCTTGGCTGGCTTGGTAACCATCGTGTAGCCGTTGTAATGCAACCAGTCCACGAGGGGGCGTATCGGCGAGTATTCGTCGTTTTCAAGCAATGCGGTGTAATAAAAGGCCCGCACGAGTTTGCCGCGACGCATGAATTCCTGCCGGAGTAGTTTGTAGTCGATATCGAACCCAAGCGACCGTGCGGCGGCGTATAGGTTTGATCCATCGATGAACAGCGCCAGCCGTTCGTCTTTGTAAAACATAAATGGTCCTTCCGAGTAGACGCCGTGTCGCGGGGTCCGTGAGTGTGAGTGGGTGGGTACGCGTATAAAGAATGGTCCGTGGGTGTAAAATATGCGACAGGCAAAGCGGAAATTAGGCCGTTGTCCCATAAGTCGCAAGTGCATATGGGACTATCGAAGGATAGTTGCGAGATCATGCCCAATCATCATTACCTTATCGCTCTGGGCGGCAATCTGCCATCCGATCAGGGAACACCGGCGCACACACTGGCTGCGGCCCTGTCTGATCTTGAGGCCGCGGGGGTGACCCTGCTGGCGGTCAGCCGTTTCTTCGATACGCCCTGTTTCCCCGCTGGGGCCGGACCTGATTACGTGAATGCCGCCGCCCGACTGGCAAGCGATCTGGACCCGTCGCAAATGCTTGCGCTGCTGCACCGGATCGAGGCGCGTCACGGGCGAAAACGCACGCAGCGCTGGGGGATGCGGACGCTGGATCTGGATCTGCTGGCTGCCGGTGATCTTGTGCGTCCCGATGCCGCGACGCAGGCCCTGTGGCGCAGCCTGCCGCCCGACCGGCAGGTCGAGGCGGTGCCGGATCGGCTGATCCTGCCCCATCCGCGCCTGCAGGACCGCGCCTTCGTGCTGATTCCCCTCGCCGACATCGCGCCGGACTGGGTGCATCCGCTGACCGGGCAAAGCGTGGCACAGATGTGCGCGGCCTTGCCTGCCGCCGCACGGGCCGAGGTCCGGCCACAGGAATAGCGGCTTGTATCCGCCTCCGATCCAGCCTAAATAGCGGGTTTCTGATGCATCACAGCATGTATCGACACGACATCCGCTGATTGGAGTGCTCTCATGGCCCGCGTAACCGTTGAAGACTGCGTAGACAAGGTTCCGAACCGGTTCGAACTGGTGATGCTTGCGGCGCATCGCGCCCGTGAAATCACCGCTGGCGCGCAGATTACCGTGGATCGTGACAAGGACAAGAACCCCGTCGTCGCCCTGCGGGAAATCGCCGAAGAGACGCAATCCGCCGCGGAACTGCGCGAACGCCTGATCGAATCGAACCAGCACCAGATCGAGGTTGACGAGCCCGAAGATGATTCGATGGCCCTCCTGATGGGCGGTGGCGAGCCGGCGGACAAGCCGATGGATGACGACATGTCCGAAGAGAAACTGCTGCGCGCCCTGATGGAAGCCCAGGGCCAGGGCTGAGGCCCGCGCGCAGAAAGGATGCGGACTAAATGATCGCGGTTGAAGACCTGATCGCACTGGTCCGCAACTACAATCCCAAGACGAACGAGGCGCTGATCCGCGCGGCCTATGACTATGGCCGCGCGCTGCATGAGGGCCAGTTTCGCCAGTCGGGCGAACCCTATTTCACCCATCCCGTGGCCGTGGCCGCCATCCTGACCGAACAACGGCTGGATGACGCGACCATCGTCACAGCCCTGCTGCATGACACGATCGAGGATACCAAGGCGTCCTATGCCGAAGTGGCGTCACGCTTCGGCACCGAAATCGCGGATCTCGTCGATGGCGTGACCAAGCTGACGAACCTGCAACTGTCCTCCAGCGAAACCCAGCAGGCCGAGAATTTCCGCAAGCTTTTCATGGCCATGTCCAAGGATCTGCGGGTCATTCTGGTCAAGCTGGCCGACCGTCTGCACAACATGCGCACGATCAAGGCGATGCGCCCCGAAAAGCAGGCCAAGAAAGCGCGCGAGACGATGGACATCTTCGCCCCGCTGGCAGGCCGCATGGGCATGCAATGGATGCGCGAGGAACTTGAGGATCTGGCCTTCAAGGTCCTGAACCCCGAAGGCCGCGCCTCGATCATGCGCCGCTTCATCACGCTGCAAAAGGAAACCGGCGATGTGATCCACCGCATCACCGGCGACATGCGCAGCGAATTCGAAAAGGCCGGGGTCGAGGCGCAGGTTTTCGGACGCGCCAAGAAACCCTATTCGATCTGGCGCAAGATGCAGGAAAAAGAGATGGGATTTTCCCGCCTCTCGGACATCTACGGTTTCCGCGTCATCACCGCTTCCGAAGAAGACTGCTACCGCGCGCTGGGCGTGATCCATCAACGCTGGCGCGCCGTGCCGGGCCGCTTCAAGGACTATATCAGCCAGCCGAAATCCAACGGCTACCGCTCGATCCACACCACGGTGTCAGGCCGTGACGGCAAACGGGTCGAGGTGCAGATCCGCACCCGCCAGATGCATGATGTGGCCGAAACCGGCGTGGCCGCGCATTGGTCCTATCGCGACGGCGTGCGCACCCAGAACCCCTTCGCCGTCGATCCCGCCAAATGGATCGCGGGCCTGTCCGAACAGTTCGACGCCGAGGAGGATCACGACGAATTCCTCGAAGCGGTCAAGCTCGAGATGTATTCCGATCAGGTCTTCTGCTTCACGCCCAAGGGCGATGTGGTGAAACTGCCGCGGGGTGCCACACCCATCGACTTCGCCTATGCGATCCACACCCGCATCGGCAACGCCTGCGTGGGCGCCAAGATCGACGGCATGCGCGTGCCGCTCTGGACGCGGATCAAGAACGGCCAGTCGGTCGAGATCATCACCGCCCAGGGCCAGATCCCGCAGGCCACATGGCTTGAGATCGCCACCACCGGCAAGGCCAAGGCCGCCATCCGCCGCGCCCTGCGCGAGGTGGACCGGGGCCGCTTCATCAAACTGGGCCATGAACTGGCGCGCTCTGCCTTTGAACATCTGGGCAAGAAAGCCACCGACAAGGTGCTGGACACCGCCGCCCGCCACCTGCGCCTTGATGGCCGCGACGAGGTGCTGGCCCGTCTGGGCAGCGCCGAACTCAGCGCGCGCGAGGTGGTCCGCTCGGTCTATCCCGATCTGACCCCGGATCAGACCGACGAGATCGACACCAAACGCGCCGTGATCGGCCTGTCGCCAGAACAGAACTTCGACCGTGCCCGCTGCTGTCAGCCGCTTCCCGGCGAACGGATCGTGGGCATCACCTTCCGTGGCAAGGGTGTTGTCGTGCATGCCATCGACTGCGAGGCGCTGACCGCCTACGAGGATCAGCCCGACCGCTGGCTGGACCTGCATTGGCATTCGGGCAAGCACCCGCCCATCCATACAGCCACGCTGAACCTGACCATCGGCAATGACTCGGGCGTTTTGGGGCGCGTCTGCACCTTGATCGGCGAGCAGAAGGCCAATATCTCGGACTTGCAATTCGTGGATCGCAAACCAGATTTTTATCGTCTGCTGATTGATGTCGAATTGCGGGACGCGGAACATCTGCATTCCGTGATGTCCGCGCTGGAAGCGGAAAGCGATGTCGCCGCGGTTGAGCGGTTCCGGGACCCGTCCCGTGCCAGCGCTCTGAACGGGTAAGGGAAGGGTCGGACCTTGGTATTCAAGCGCAGGGATAAGCGCCCGCTCTGGAAGATCGTGGCCGAGTTCTTCTGGCCGCGCGGCGGTTGGACGCGGGCCGCGCAATATGTCCGCCACCGCTTGCACCGCCTGCCCGACACGCCGGAAAAGATCGCCCGCGGCATCTTCGCCGGGGTTTTCACCACATTCACGCCCTTTTACGGGCTGCATTTCATCACCGCCGCCGCCATCGCCTTCGTCATGCGCGGCAATGTGCTGGCCTCGCTGCTGGCCACCTTCTTCGGCAACCCGCTGACCTATGTGCCCATCGGCGTGGTCTCGATGCGGATGGGCTATTTCCTGTTGGGCGAACCGCCCCGTTCGGATGATCACATCGCCCGCTCGCTGGGCGGCAAGTTCATGGATGCGGGCGACGCGCTCAAGAACAACTTTCTGGCGATGTTCACCGACCGCACCGCCGACTGGCACAACCTCACCATCTTCTACAACGAGGTGTTCTTCCCCTATCTGATCGGCGGCATCATTCCGGGTCTGATCTGTGCAACCATCTGCTATTTTCTCAGCGTGCCCCTGATCCGCGCCTATCAGAAACGCCGCAGCGGGGCGATCAAGGCCAAGCTGGCCGCGCTCAAGGCCAAAGCCAAACGCAGCGCCGATGCCCGTCACAAAACTGACTGACCCGAAAGGAATAGGCCGATGAAACCCCTTGGAAAGCTGCGTCTTGGCGTGAACATCGACCATGTGGCCACCGTGCGCAACGCGCGCGGCGGAGCCTATCCCGATCCCCTGCGCGCCGCCAAACTGGCCGAGGAGGCGGGCGCCGACGGCATCACCGCCCATCTGCGCGAAGACCGCCGCCACATCTCGGACGCAGACATTGAAGGGCTGATGCAGGTCCTCAGCGTGCCTTTGAACTTCGAGATGGCCGCGACCGAGGAAATGCAACGGATCGCCCTGCGCCACAAACCCCATGCGGTCTGTATCGTCCCCGAAAAGCGCGAGGAACGCACGACCGAAGGCGGGCTCGAAGTCGCGCGCGAGGAAAACCGCCTCGCCGGTTATATCGCCCCTCTGCGCGAAGCAGGCTGCCGCGTGTCGATCTTCATCGCCGCCGATGCCCGCCAGATCGAAGCCGCCCACCGCATCGGGGCCGAGGTGATCGAATTGCACACCGGCGCCTATTGCGACGCCCATGCCGAAGGCCATAAGGACGCCCGTGACGCCGAACTGGAACGCCTGCGCGAGATGTCGGCCTATGCCCATTCTCTGGGGCTTGAAGTCCACGCAGGCCACGGCCTGAACTATGAGACCGTGCAACCCGTCGCCGCTTTCCCCGAGGTGATGGAGCTGAACATCGGCCATTTCATCATCGGCGAGTCGATCTTTCGCGGTCTGGCCCCCGCCATCCACGAAATGCGCCGCCTGATGGATGCGGCCCGCGCCCCAGTGCAGGGCTGATCCCGTGGCGCGACGGCGCAAGGGGGATCCGGCCCGCCGTCGGCGCATGGCCCTCTGGCGGCGGGGCACCGTGCTGCTGGGCCTGATTGTCGCGCTGCTGTCGGTCTGGCAACTCGAATCCGCGCGCAGCGGCCTGATCCTGCAAACCCAGAACATCGCGGAAACTCCCGTCACCCGCGCCGCCTTTGCCGAAGCAGACGGCCCGCTGGTCATCGTCGCCCATGGCTTCGCCGGATCGCGCCAGATGATGCAAGGTTATGCCCTGCCCTTGGCGCAGGCGGGCTACCGCGTCTGGTCCTTCGATTTCCACGGGCATGGCCGCAACCCGCAGCCGATGACGGGCGATGTCACCGTGATCGAAGGCACCACGATGCGTCTGGTCGAACAGACGCGGGACGTCGTCGCCGCCGCGCGGCAGGCGGAAGGCTGGACCGGCCCCGTCGCGCTTCTGGGCCATTCCATGGCCACCGACATCATCATCCGCGCCGCCGAAGCAGATCCCGGCATTGGCCCGATCATCGCCATTTCCGCCTTTTCTCAGGCGGTGACAGCCGATTTCCCCGCCGACATGCTGCTGATCTCGGGGCAGGGTGAACCGCCCTTGCGCGCCTTCGCCCTGAAGGCCCTGCACATGGTTGCCCCTGACGCGCAAGAAGGCGACACCGTCACGCAAGACACCATCCGCCGCGCCGTCATCGTCGCACCGGGCGTGGAACATGTGGGTGTCCTCTTCAGCCAGACGGGGCAGGCGGCCGCGCTGGACTGGCTGGATACCTCCTATGGCCGCTCCAGCACGATAACCCCGCCCGCCACGGGCGCATGGCTGGCCGCCCTGCTGGCCGCCATCGTGACGCTGGCCTGGCCTCTGTCGCGCCTCTTGCCAGCAACAGCCGCGCCCTTGCCCCCGATCACCGGACGCCAGTTCATGCTGGCGCTGCTGGTGCCCATGGTCGCGGCCCCGGTCGTGGCGGTGCTGCTGGGCGTCAAGACATTGCCCGTGCTGGTCGCCGATCATCTGGCGGTGCACCTCATGATCTACGGCGCGCTGCAACTGGCGCTGCTCTGGCGCTTCGGCCTGCGCGCCGGTCCGGTCGCACCGCTGGCGACAATCGCCCTGATCCTCTGGGGGCTGGCGGTGTTCGGTCTGGCCCTTGACCGCTACGGCGCGAATTACTGGCCCACGGCCGAGCGTGGCTGGATCATCGCGGCCCTCGCCTTGGGCGCGGTGCCCTTCATGCTGGCAGATGCCCTGATCAGCGGGGCAGGGCGCGGCACATGGGGCAGGCGCATCCTCGCGCGTCTGGGCGTTCTGGCCTCGCTCGGACTCGCCGTGGCCCTGGACCCGTCGGAACTGTTCTTTCTGGTCCTCATCGCGCCTGTGATCCTGCTATTTTATGTGATCTATGGCCTCATGGGCCGCTGGGTGGCACAACGCAGCGGCGCGGCCGCCGCCGGTCTTGGGCTGGGTCTGGCGTTGGCATGGGCGCTGGGCGTCAGCTTCCCGCTGTTCAGCGCCACCGGCTAACAAGGGAACAAGCGATGATCCTTGGCATCGGCACCGACCTTGCGAATATCGACCGTATCGCCGCGACGCTGGACCGCTTTGGCGACCGTTTCCGCAACCGCGTGTTTACCCCCACCGAACAGGCCAAGGCCGAACGCCGCAAGGACGTGGCCGGCACCTATGCCAAACGCTGGGCCGCCAAGGAGGCCTGCTCCAAGGCGCTGGGGACCGGCCTGCGCATGGGCATCAGCTGGCGCGATATGGCCGTGACCAACCTGCGCAGCGGTCAGCCGCAGATGCAGGTGACGGGCTGGGCCGCAGAACGCCTCGCCGCGATGACCCCGCCGGGGCACGAGGCCATCATCCACGTCACCCTGACCGACGATCACCCCTGGGCGCAGGCCTTCGTGGTGATCGAGGCGCGACCGATCGCCGAGAAAGTCCCTTAAGCAGGCAAAACCGGGGTGTCGCCGCGGCCCATTGCGCCCGGCTTGGCTTGACTCGCGCCCCCCCGCCCATCATGTAGCGCTGACCCGCCCGAGCAGGAGCACGACCCTATGGCCACGGACGCCAAAAAAGGCAATTCCATCATCGAGACGATCAAGACCATCGTCTATGCCCTGCTGATCGCGGGCATCTTCCGCACGCTTTTCTTCCAGCCGTTCTGGATTCCCTCCGGCTCCATGAAAGAGACGCTGCTGATCGGGGATTTCCTTTTCGTCAACAAGATGACCTATGGCTATTCCTTCGCCTCCTGCCCCACGATCCGCGTGCCGGTGGTGGGGCTGAACATCGACGCCAAGGATATCTGCGGCTTTGTGGGGGGCGACAACACCCGCCTTCTGGGCGGAGAGCCGGAACGCGGCGACGTGGTCGTCTTCCGCCATCCGGTGAACGGTCAGGATTACATCAAGCGCCTTGTCGGCCTGCCGGGGGAAACCGTGCAGGTGATCGACAGCGTCCTGCACATCAACGGCCAGCCCGTGCAACTGCAGGACGACGGCATATTCGAAGAAGTCATGACCGCCCAGGGCCCCCAACGCCTGCGCCCGCGCTGCGAGAACGGCCCCGTGGGCGAAGGCGGGGCATGCCTCAAATCGCGCCAGATCGAAACCCTGCCCGAAGGCCGCAGCCACACCGTGCTGAACATCGGGCGTCAAAGCTCGGATGATACGCCGCTCTATACCGTGCCCGCCGGGCACTATTTCTTCATGGGTGACAACCGCGACAATTCCACCGACAGCCGCGTGCCGCAGCAGGCGGGCGGCGTCGGCTTCGTGCCCTACGAGAACCTGATCGGCCGCGCCGACCGGATCATGTTCTCTTCCGCAGGCACATCCATGCTGGCCTTCTGGACATGGCGCAGCGACCGCTACTTCAAGGGGATCGAGTGAGGCTCTCGGCGGATCTCAAGGCACTCGAAGGCCGGATAGGGCATACATTCCAGCGGCCCGAACTTCTGCTGCGCGCGGTCACACATTCCTCGATGTCATCGGCCACGCGGGACGACAACCAGCGGCTTGAGTTTCTGGGCGATCGCGTGCTGGGCCTCGTGATGGCCGAAGCCTTGCTGTCCGACGATCCCACCGCGACCGAAGGCCAACTCGCCCCGCGCTATAACGCCTTGGTCCGCAAGGAAGCCTGCGCCGATGTGGCGCGCCAGATCGACCTTGGCGACGCGCTGAAACTGGGTCGCTCCGAGATGATCTCGGGCGGGCGCCGCAAACTGGCGCTCTTGGGCGATGCGATGGAGGCCCTGATCGCCGCCGTCTATCTGGATGCCGGTTTCGAGGCGGCGCGGTCCATGATCCTGCGGCTTTGGGGCAAGCGGATCGCCGCGGTCGAGGAAGATGCCCGCGATGCCAAGACCGCCCTGCAGGAATGGGCACAGGCCCGCGGTCTGCCGCCCCCCAGATATGTTGAACTGAAACGGTCCGGGCCGGATCATGCCCCGGTATTCACAATGTCGGCCCAGCTTGAGAATGGCGAGGCGGAAGCCGCCACCGCCGGCTCCAAGCGGCAGGCGGAACAGGCAGCGGCCAAGGCCCTGCTGGACAGATTGGAGAGCGCATGACACGCGCAGGTTTTGTGGCCCTCATCGGCGAGCCGAACGCAGGGAAGTCGACGCTTCTCAACCGGATGGTGGGGGCCAAGGTCTCGATCGTCACCCACAAGGTGCAGACCACCCGTGCCCGCATCCGCGGTGTGGCGATGGAAGGCGACGCCCAGATCGTCTTTGTGGATACGCCCGGCCTTTTCGCGCCCAAACGCAGGCTTGACCGCGCGATGGTCGCGGCGGCCTGGGGCGGTGCGGCCGATGCCGATATCGTCGTCCTGCTGGTCGAGGCGCATCGCGGCGTCACCGATGGCGTGCAGAAGATTCTCGCCGGGCTGGAAGGCATCGGCAAAAGCCGCCCCGTGGCGCTGGCCATCAACAAGATCGACCGCGTGCAATCCGAGGTGCTGCTGGGCCTGACGAAAGACCTCAACGACCGTTTCCCCTTCGTGGAAACCTTCATGATCTCCGCCGAAAAAGGCCACGGCGTGCAGGCGTTGCGCGAATGGCTGGCGAAAGAACTGCCCGAAGGCCCATGGCTCTACCCCGAGGACCAGATCGCCGATCTGCCCATGCGCATGATCGCCGCCGAAATGACCCGCGAAAAGCTGACCCTGCGCCTGCATCAGGAACTGCCCTATCAGCTGACCGTCGAGACGGAAAACTGGGAAGAGCGCAAGGACGGTTCGGCCAAGATCGACCAGATCATCTATGTGATCCGCGACGGCCACAAGGGCATCGTGCTGGGCAACAAGGGTGAGACGATCAAGGCCATCGGCCAGGCCGCCCGCGCCGAGATGGAGGAATTTCTGGGCCGCAAGGTCCATCTCTTCCTGCAAGTGAAAGTGCGCGAAAACTGGCTGGACGAGGCGGAACGCTATTCCGAAATGGGTCTCGACTTCAAAGACGGCAATGCCTGACGCCGCCCTCGCGCAATGAGTATTTTTGGCAAGATGAAGCAGGGGCGCGTGCCATGTCCGACAGGCTGACCGCCGGTTTCTGGGTCGCGGCCTATCTGGCGCGGCTCAGGCTTGCCGATATCCCCGCCTTTGTCGTGGCCCATGGCGATGACACGGGCGGCGCGGTGCTGGTAAAGCTGAACACGCTGGACGGGCAGGCGCGCGTGTTCCAACGCTCCTTCGACCTGATGACCGGGAACCGCGCATGGGTCGTGCTCGCCGAGGGCGAGGAGGCCGAGGTGGACGCCGCCCTGCGCCGCCAGCGCGACCGCGACCGCGACATCTGGGTGATCGAGGTCGAGGACCGGCAGGGCCGCCACCTGCTGGATCAACCGGGATTGTCGGACTGACCGCAGGGTCTATAGTCACCGCATGGATTGGCGCGATCAGGGGATATTGCTGAGCAGCAGACGGCACGGTGAATCCGCGGCCATCATCGAGGTGTTCACGCTGGATCATGGTCGCCACGCCGGTGTGGTGCGCGGCGGCGCCAGCCGCAAGATCGCCCCCATCCTGCAACCCGGCGCACAGCTTGACGTGACATGGCGCGCCCGGCTGGAGGATCATATCGGCAGCTATACGGTCGAACCCATGCGCTCCCGCGCGGCGGCGCTGTCGGACCGGCAGGCGCTGTCGGGGCTGAACGCCGTGACCGCTCTGCTGTTGTTCGCCCTGCCCGAACGCGAGGCCCATCCCGCGCTCTATGCCCGCAGCGAGGCGCTGCTGGACCTGCTGGGCGATCAGGACCTCTGGCCTCTGGCCTATCTGCAATGGGAACTGGCCCTGCTGGAAGAGACAGGCTTCGGTCTGGACCTCAGCACCTGCGCCGTTCTGGGGCATGGAGCCAATGACCTGAGCTATGTTTCGCCGCGATCAGGCCGCGCGGTGTCGCGGGCGGGCGCGGGCGACTGGGCCGACCGCCTGTTGCCGCTACCACCCTGCCTGATGGGCCATGGCCCGGCGCCGGATGCGGATATCGCCGAAGGCTTTCGCACCACGGGCCATTTCCTGCGCGAACATCTGGCCCCCGCACTGGGCAACAAACCCCTGCCCGAGGCGAGACAGCGTTTCGTGGATGGCTTCGCACGGCGGATTGCGGCGAGCTGACCGGATCAGCGCAGCGCCAGCACCAGATCGACCAGCGATCCCATCGGGCTGGCATTGTCGATCCCGTCCCGCGCGGTCAGGTCCTGCATGCCCACATGGGCCGCATAGATGATCCGCGCCATTTCGGGATTTGTGATCTCGACCTCGGTCAGCAAGCCCTGGATGAAGGCGATCCGCGCCCTGTCCACCGCGGCCAGCGTCTCCGCAACCCGCGCATCCTCGCGCGCCCAGGCACGGATGGCGGGTTCCACCGGCACGTCGCCCAGAACCGGATGCTGGCTCCCTGCCACGATCTGGCCAAGGCGGCGCAGCTTGGCCACGGCTGTCGGCTGATCGGCCAGCGCCGCGGGGATATGCTCCACCGCGCCCCCGGCCCACAGTTCCAGCATCTGGAGGTGGAAATCAGGCACATCTGCGAAATGCCAGTAGAACGAGCCCTTGGTCGTGCCCAGCCGCCGCGCCATCGGTTCGGCCTTCAGGGCGACGGGTCCCGCCTCGGCCAGAGCCGCGAGTCCGGCCATAAGCCAGTCGGATCGTGTCAGGCGGGCACGTTTGTCCATAGGCGGGGCCTACGCGCGCACCGTGATTCCCGCAACACCGGACAGGGCAGGGCAGGCGATATGTCGCGCTGCGTTGCGGCACTGCACGGCAGGCGCAGGTCCAACTGCCTTGTTTTTCGGCACTCACCTGTCCTGTCGATGATCCTTGACCGGGCGCGGCGCATAGCGCGCGGCGACCTCTTCGGACACTTCGGACCGGTCATAAAGCCCCAGAAGCACGCCCTTGCGCTGCGACTTGCCGGACATCGCGGCGATATCCGCCTCGGACCGCGTGACCCGCTGCGACATCCGCCGCCCCCACCGGCCCAGACGATCATACATCAGCGCGATGATCTCGGCATGATCCGCGCTGTCGCCCAGATCGAAGAATTCCTCGGGGTCCTGGGCCATGTCGAACAGCATCGGGCGAAAGCCGCCCTCGGCATGGATGAACTTCCAGCGATGGTCCGTGACCATGAAAAGCCGCGCATCGCGGCTGTCGCGGACCAGCGTCCGGGCGAAGGGCCGCACCGAATAGTCATATTCGGAGATCGCGAAATCGCGCCACACTTCCGGCGCCTGCCCGTGCAGGAACGGCATCAAGGACCGCCCTTCGACGATATGTCCCGGCACCTCGCCCCCGGCAAAGTCGATGAAGGTCGCGGTCAGGTCAATCGCCTCGACCAGCGCATCGCAGGTCGTGCCCCGCGTCGCATCCGCCGCAGGGGACGGATCGTAAACGATCAGCGGCACCTTGACCGAACAGTCGTGGAACATGTCCTTCTCGCCCAGCCAGTGATCGCCCAGATAATCGCCATGATCCGAGGTGATCACGATCATCGTGTCCTGCATCCGGCCCGTCTCTTCCAGAAAGGCGAACAGCCGCCCCATCTGATCGTCGCATTGCTTGATCAGGCCCATATAGGCGGGGATGGCCTTCTCGCGCACCTCGTCACGGGAAAAGCCGCGCCCGATCACCGTGTCCATGAAGGCCGCATAGACGGGATGGGGATCGTCGCGCTCGGCGGGATGGCGCATCGGGGCGGGCACATGGTTGCGCCCGAACATGGCGTGATAGGGGGCCGGCACGATATAGGGCCAATGTGGCTTGATATAGCTGACATGGGCACACCACGGCCCCTCCGCCTGCGCGATGAAGCGCATCGCCTCGGTCGTCAGCCATGGGGTTTCGCTGTGGTCCTCCGCGATATTGGCGGGTTTGTCGGCATTGGCCATGAACCAGCCGCTGGCCATCATCCCGTCCGCGATCCCGGCATTGGCATGGGCGTTCCAGGGGTTGTCATCCTCATAGCCCTGCGCCTTGAGAAACGCGTTATAGGGGCTGCGGCTTTCGTCATAGAACCCGTCCGGCCCCTCGGCCCACAGACCATCATCCCGCACCCACACGTCAAAGCCGCATTCCGCCTGCCGCGCGCCGATCATGCTGTCGGGTTCCAGCCCCAGCCGGGCCATCCCCTCGCGGTCGGCGCGCATATGGGTCTTGCCGATCAGCCAGCATCCCATGCCAAGGCGGCGCAGGTGATCGCCCAGTGTCTGCTCGCCCACACGCAGGGGAAAGCCGTTCCATTGCGCCCCGTGGCTCGAGGTGTAGCGCCCGGTATAGGTGCTCATCCGGCTGGCCCCGCAGATCGGGCTTTGCACATAGGCGCGGGTAAATCGCACACCCTGCGCGGCCAGCCGGTCGATATGCGGGGTCTTCAGATGCGGATGCCCGGCGCAGCTCAGGTAATCCCAGCGCAACTGGTCGAACATGATGAACAGGATGTTTTTCTGCGGTGCCATCGTCCCCTCCCGAACCGTGCCGATCCAAGAGTGCCGCCCCGCCGCCGCAGGCGCAAGGGGCGGCTCAGACGGGCCAGTCCATCCCCGCCGCGCGCCCCAGAACGACCGCGCTCAGCAACCCGTTGCCCGACAGATACCCGCTATCTGCCGTGCCGGACACTCCGCAGGCCGCACCCCCTGCGGCGTGCAGGTTCGCAAACAGCGTGCCGTCCCTGTGGCGCACGCGTCCGGTGCCGGTCACATCCAGCCCGCCCTGCGTATGGAACAACGCGCCGGTGACGCGCACGGCGGCATAGGGCGGCGTCAGCGGTGGCGTGTGAAAGCTGCGTCCGAAAGCATCCGTGCCGCCCTGCGGGATCGCGGCCAGAGTCTCGGCCAAGGCGCTTTCAGGCAGCCCCGTCACCGCAGCCAATTCCGCCACCGTCCCGGCTGTCTTGACCGCCCCCTGCGCCTCCGCCGCCTGAAAATCTGCGAATTGCCGCGCAATCCCGGCGATGCGCGCATCGAAAATCGCCCAGGCTTGCCCCTGTGGCTGTCCCATCACGGCCCGCGCCGCCTCGGAATAGCCCTGCGCCTCGTTCCAGAACCGCCGCCCGTCAAGGTTCACCTGCACGCCGCCCTCGGTGATGACCGCCCAAGTGATCAGGATACCATGCGGATGCGCCACATTGCCGTGCCCCTGATAGGCCCCCAGATGCCGCGTCCGCGCCCCAAGCGCCTGTCCCCACAGCACAGCCTCGCCCCGGTTGCCATCATGGCCGAACCAGAGCGCCTCGCTGATCGCAGGCATATGCTCCGCCACCATGGCGCGATTCCCGCCGTATCCGTTGCAGGCCAGGATCAGCCGTTCACAGCCGATGGATTCCGTGCTGCCATCGGGCAAGGCGACGGTCACACCAGTGATGCGGCCAGCCTCATGATGCAGCACCGTCGCGCGCCGCTCGCAGATGATGTCGATGCCTTCCGCCTCGCAGGTCTGGCGCAACCGGTCCACCAGTTCCGCCCCTGACCGCGAGGGCAGGCCATGCATCCGCCGCCGCGCATGGCCGGGATAGTCGAAATCGGTCACGACCGAGAACGGCAGACCGAACCGCTCCGCCAGCCAGTCAATCGCCGGACCCGAGCCAGCAGCCAAGGCCGCGACCAGATCGGGGTCATTCTCGTCATGCGCCTTGCGCTGGATATCGGCGGCAAAGATCGCCGCATCGTCAGCAATGCCTGCCGCCGCCTGAAACCGCGTCCCCGCCGCCGGGATCAGCCCCGCCGACAGTGCGGTGGACCCGCGCGGCAGGGGGTCAGCCTCGATCACCAGCACCTCTTGCCCCGCCTCCTGCGCGGCCAGCGCCGCGACCATCCCGCAGGCCCCCGCGCCGATGATCAGCGTCTGCACCTCAAGATCGAAACCATCGGCGGGCGTGGCGGCAATCGTCATGGCTTACCCCTTGTCCTGCCCGTCGAACCGTTGCCCCATGGCCAGCATTTCCGCCGTGCCGATCCGCGCGTTCAGCCCGTCGAAATCGAACATCCGATCCGCGAACGGCGTGTTCGACCCATGGGCCCGCAAACTGGCATAGTAATCCTGCGCCGTCCGCGCCAAGGCCCGCACGATCCCGCCCGGAAAGATCACGATATCAAAGCCAAGCGCCTGCAAGTCCGTGGCCGAGGTAATGGGCGTATGCCCGCCTTCCACCATATTCGCCAACAGCGGCACGCGGCCCCGAAACGTGCGCGCCACCTGCGCCAACTCGTCCCCCGTCCGCGGCGCCTCGATGAACAGCACATCCGCCCCGGCCGCCACATAGGCCTCGGCCCGCTCCATGGCGGCATCAAAGCCTTCCACCGCAATCGCATCCGTGCGCGCGATGATCAGCGTGGCGTCACTGGCCCGCGCATCCGCCATCGCCGCAATCTTGCCCGCCATTTCCGCAGCCGAAATCAGCGATTTATCCGCCAGATGCCCGCAGCGCTTGGGATAGGTCTGATCCTCCACCTGCAAGGCCGAGGCCCCCGCGCGCTCATACAGCCGCATCGTGCGCTGCGCATTCAGCGCATTGCCGAACCCCGTATCCGCGTCGATGATCACGGGCAGGGCGGTGCGATCCCGGATCAGCGCCATCGTATCCGCCATTTCCGACACCGAAGTCAGCCCGATGTCAGGCCGCCCAAGCCGCGTATAGGCGACAGCCGCCCCGGACAGATACAAGGCCTCGAACCCCGCCTGTTCGGCCAGCGTGGCGGTCAGCCCATCATAAACACCGGGCGCGATCACAATCTCGGATGCAGTCAGGCGTGCACGCAAGCTCATACCGCGCCCTCCAGCAAAGCGATCGTCTCGGCGCAACTCATCACATGGGTGACGGTGCCCAGCGACAGAAGCGTCGCCTCATGCACATCCTGCCGGAACGCCGCACAACCATCCGACAGCATGATCGTCTCGATATTCCGAAGATGCGCGTCCCGCAACGTGCTGGCCACGCCCCCATTGGTGACGATCCCACCCACGATCAGCGTATCAATCCCCAAGGCCCGCAGGATATATTCCAGCCGCGTCTGGTAGAACGCGGAATAGGCGACCTTCTCGACCACATAATCCGCGGGCGCAAGACGATCCACCAGCGTATGACCGAAACTGCCGGGTGCGAAATCCCCCGTCGTCAGGAACGGGCGCAACTGCTTCAGATGCGGCGCAATCAGCGGCACCCCACCCGGTCCGGGCACCAGCGTGAACTGCGCGGACACATAAGTGCCCCCCTTGGCGCGAAGCGCATCACGCACCGGGGCCACCCGGTCAGGCAGCGCCGCAATCGCATCCGCCCCTTGCCCCGCACGGCCGTAAGCCCCCTCGGGATGCAGAAAGTCATTCTGCAAATCAATGGTCAGAAGCGCCGTGCGCTTGGGATCAATCGTGGTCAAAGCGCCCATGGATCAAACCTCCTGCCGGGTGATGATCGTGTTGCCATAGGCATCGACCGTGCCGGTCAATCCGGGTTCGATCAACACCGTCGTATCAGGCTGTTCCAGAATGGCAGGGCCGTGGATCACGGCACCGACCGGCAGATCCAGCCGGTTATAGATCGCGGTCTCATGCCACGCATCGCCGAAATGGACGCGCCGCGATCCTTTGCGTGCCGCCGCGGCCGTCCCGGTTCCGCGCGGGGCAAGTGTCGCCAGATCGAACTTCGGCCGCCGCCCCGTGACGGCAGAGCGCAGGTTCATCACCCGCCGCGCCCCCTTGGGCAACAAGCGCCCATAGGTGGCCTTGTAGGCCGCATCGAACGCCTCGGCGATCTCAGCCCGCGTCGGCGGCACGACGCGACCATCCGCAATCGTCACCGGCAAGGGCACGGCCACCGTATGCGTCTGCCCGACATAGGCCATGTCCAGCTCGAACGTGGTCTCGCGCGCCTCGAACCGGGTCTGCGCCGCGTCCAGCATGGCCAGACCCTGATCCATATGCGCCTGCATGAACGCGGCCAGACCGCCCTCATCCAGCCCGTCCACCATCGCATTGATCGTCTGCACGAAATCCTGCCGCATATCGGCGATCACGCAACCCATGGCCGAGGTCACACCCGGATAGCGCGGCACAATCGCCCGCGCCAGCCCGACATCCGCCAGCATCGCCCCGGAATGCAGCGCCCCACCCCCGCCAAAGGGCATGAAGGCAAAGCGCTTGGGATCAAAGCCCCGCTCGATACTCACCAAGCGGATCGCCCCCGCCATCCGGCTGTTGGCGACGCGCAGGATCGCTTCCGCCGCCGCCAGCGTGGACAGACCCAAAGGCTTGCCCACATGCTCATCAATCGCCCGAGACGCCGCCTCCACATCCAGACGCGTCAGCTTGCCCCCGATGGGGTTGTCCGGATCAATCCGGCCCAGCACCACATTCGCATCCGTCACCGTGGGCCGCGTATTGCCCAGACCATATGCCACGGGGCCGGGGTTCGATCCCGCACTCTCCGGCCCGATCATCAGCAAACCGCCTTTATCGACCCATGCAATCGACCCGCCGCCCGCGCCAATCGTCGTGATCTCGATCATCGGCGACCGCACGACCATCCCGAAATCAATGGATGTCTGCGGCGACAGCATCGACTTGCCCCCTGCAATCAAGGACACGTCAAAACTGGTGCCGCCCATATCGCCGGTGATCACATCGGGAAACCCCGCCGTCTGCGCGATATAGGCCGCCGCAATCACCCCCGCCGCAGGCCCCGACAGGGCCGTGCGCACAGGCAGGCGGCAGGCGGTATCCACCGCCATCACCCCGCCATTGGATTGCACGATCATGAATTCGCCGCCGAAACCGCCCTGTTTCAGCGCGGTTTCCAGACGGTCCAGATAACCCGACACCTCGGGTTGCAAATAGGCATTCAGCGCCGTGGTCGAAAACCGCTCGAACTCGCGGATCTCGGGCAGAATTTCCGAGGAGGCAGAGACATGCGGATTCGGCCACATCTCCCGAATGGCCGCGACCGCCGCCGCCTCATTGGCAGGGTTCGCATAGGCATTGGCGAACATCACCGCCACCGCCGCACAGCCCTGATCCAGCAAATGCCGCGCCGCATCGCGCACCGCGTCCAGATCGACAGGCGTGCGGATCGACCCATCCGCCAAGGTCCGCTCCGGCACCTCAAGGCGCAGGTCGCGCGGCACCACAGGCGTGAAATCCCCGCGCAGCCCCCAAGTCCGGGGCCGGTCGCGCCGCCGCATTTCCAGCACGTCGCGCAGGCCGGCCGTGGTAATCACGCCGATCTTGGCACCCTTGCGCTCCAACAAGGCATTGGTCCCGGCGGTCGTGCCATGCACCACCACCGCCACCGTGGACAGGTCCGACACCTGCCGCCCGATTCCGTCCAGAAACCCGCCCGACTGATCAGGCCGCGTGGTCGGCACCTTGGCCACCGTGGCGGTTCCCGCCGCCTCGTCCAGCACGAACACATCCGTGAAGGTGCCGCCGACATCGACGCCGATCATGCGGCCTGCGGTCTTTTGCATGCTCATGCCTGCGCCCCTTTCCATGCGGTTCCGTATGTTTTATCCGCCTCGGTCTCTGAAATCAGCCCCAGCGCCACATCCCGCGCCACGGCCTTGGGATCACGCGCCGCAGCAGCGCCATAGCCACCGCCACCCGGAGTCTCCAGCCGCACGGCCTGTCCCTGCGTCAGCTTGATCCCCCGCATTTTCGACGCCAGGGGCGGATGATGCCACCCGTCCGCCTGCTCATAGGAAAACACGTTCATCGCCGCCTCGCCGCCACCTGCGGCCCCTTTGGGAGCAAAGCGCCCGCGCTCTCCGAACAGGAACGCCTCGGCCCCGTTTTCCTCCAGCACCTCGATCTCATAGACGGCACCCAAGCCGCCGCGATGCGCGCCCGCGCCCGCACTGTCAGGCCGCAGCGCCCATTGCCGGAACATCACCGGATAGGCCGCCTCAAGGATCTCCATCGGCGGGATCGTCGCGGTCGAGATCGGCGCGTTGCCATGGTTCAAGCCGTCGCTTTCCGGCGATCCGCCATGCCCGCCGCCGTAGAAACTGAACATCACCCAGGGCTGGCCATTCTTGCGCTTGCCCGCAATCGACAGCGCATTGATCGTGCCGTAAGCATTCGCCACCACGCGGTCGGGCGCCGCCTGACCCGCCGCCGCAAAGATCACGTCGATCATCCGCAGGATCGTCTCGGTATAGCCACCCACGGGCGCGGGGAATTCGGCGGCCAGCAGCGACCCCTCCGGGATACGCACCTCGATGGGGCGCATCACACCGGCATTGGCCGGCAGCGCCGGAAAGATATGCTTGATCGCCACATAGGCCGTGGCCACTGCCGTCGGCAGCGCGATATTCACCGGACCCGCACAACGCGGCGCGGTTCCTGCGAAATCCAGAACCATCCGGTCGCCCTTGATCTCCAAGGCCACCTTGATCGGCAGGGCCACATCGGTGATCCCGTCATTGTCCAGATAATCCACCGCCTCCCAGCGCCCATCGGGCAGGGCGGTCAACTCGGCCCGCATCAACGCCTCGGCCCGGTGGCCCAAGGCATCCAGAGCCGCGCGCACCGTATCGGCCCCGTATTCATCCAAAAGCTCATCCATCCGCCGCACGCCCAGATCCAGCGCGCCCAACTGTCCGTTCAGATCGCCCATCGCAGACTGAGGCAACCGCGTGTTCCGCATCAGGATGTCGATGATATCCGTATTTACCTCACCCCCACGCGCCAAGCGCACGGGCGGCAGCACAAAGGCCTCCTGAAACGCGTCCGTAGCGGCGGGGTTGTAGTTGCCCGGCACAGCACCGCCCACATCATGCCAATGCCCGACCGACGCCAGATAGCAGAACAACTGCCCATCCCGGAAATAGGGCCGCACCAGCCGCATATCCGACAGATGCGTGCCGCCCAGATGCGCGTCGTTGAAAATATAGATATCCCCGTCCCGGATCTCGCCATGCTCGGCCGCCTTGTCGATGACGGCCTTCACGGCGAACGACATGACACCCACGAAAATCGGCAGCCCCGATTTCCCCTGCACCAGCGTATCACCCGTCACCGCATGATAAAGCCCGTGCGAGGCATCATGCGCCTCGGCGATGATCGGGTTGAAGGCCGCGCGGAACAGCGTCGCGTCCATCTCGTCAGCGATCTGCTCCATCCGGCCCGCCAGAACGGCCAGTGTGATCGGGTCGATATCTGCGCTCTGTGTCATGCTGTCCCTGCTGCTTTCACGTCTGCGATGTCGTTCCACACGTCCTGCCGCGTGATCTGTCCGCCAGTGACCTCGAACCGGTCGATGAACCGGATACCGTCAAACGCCGCCCCATCCGGCCACTCGCCATACAGCGTGCCGCGCGCGTAAACGACCGCATGGCCCGCGCCCTGCAAGGCCTCGAACCCGTCATAGTTCTTTTTTACGAACCGATACCGGGGCTTCGACCATGCGATCAGCTCTTCCAGCGTGCGCAAACCAGACGCACCGGGAAAGTTCATCACGAACCCATCCCCCAGCATCCCACGCGCCCGCTCCAGATCCCGCGCTTCCATCGCCGCCAGATAATCGCGCACCACTGCACAAGGATCGGGCAGGGCAGGGGCGCCGCTGCGATGCGCTCCACCGCGCATGTAATGAGCCTTTGGCATCTCATGCAGAATCACGGTGATCGCATCCGGGACAGCCGGCACGACCATCTGCACCGCATCGGTCAGAGCCTTGCCCAGACGGGTTTTCGCCCCATCGTCATAGCCTTCCAGAACATGAGCCTCGATGATCGGCATGGCGTCCCTCCCTTGGAAATCTGTATCTTTGGTAATACAGATAACGGTATCTGCAAAGCGCAAATATTTGCGCCGCAAAGTGACGGATTACTTGCTTTTCAAAAAACCGTTGATACGGTTGAAGGCGAATCCGGCCCCTTTGGGCGGTGATTTTGGGGGATGGTTTGGACACGCAGGGCAGAACAGGTCTTCCGGAAGGTGGCAAGGCGCGCAGGGTCTATCTGCTGCTGCGCGATGACATTTCCAATGGAACCCTCGCCCCCGGCGCCAGCCTTCCGGGAGAGCAGCGTCTGGCCGAAGTGCACGGCGTCTCGCGCGTCACCATCCGCCGCGCGCTGGAGTCGCTGGCCGCCGACGGTCTGATCGAAAAACGGGTCGGCAGCGGCAGTGTGGTCCGCGCCCCCGATGGGGCCGCAGCCCCGCTGGCCGCCGATTTCACCACGTTGATCCCGCAGCTTGTCGCCATGGGGCAGGCCACGACCGCGCGGCTTTTGTCCTTTTCATACGGTCCCGCACCGGATGCCGTGGCCACCGCCATGGCCCTGCCCGATGGCGCAAGGGTGCAGACAGCCGTCCGCGTCCGTCTGGTCGACGGCCGCCCCTTCTCGCACCTGACCACCTATGTGCCCGAAGCCATCGCCGCCAATTATACCGAAGCCGACCTTGCCACGACGCCGCTCTTCCGCTTGCTGGAACGCTCCGGCGTGCAGGTCGATGCCGCGCATCAATCCGTCACCGCAACCCTCGCCTCGCCCGATGTGGCCGAGGCGCTGGGCGTGTCTGTCGGATCGGCCCTTCTGTCGCTGCGCCGCGTCGTGCGCGATGTGAACGGGCAGGGCGTCGAATATCTCTCCGCCCTCTACCGTGCCGATGCCTTCCGGCTGGAAATGACCCTGACCCGCGTGGGGCAGGGCGGTGATCGCCACTGGGAACCCGTCATCGGCGACCCTGCGGCGCGGGAGGCGGCGGAATGACCAGCACCCCCCGCACCCTTTTCGCCA
Source organism: Seohaeicola sp. 4SK31 (assembly GCF_028802875.1). Lineage (NCBI taxonomy): Bacteria > Pseudomonadati > Pseudomonadota > Alphaproteobacteria > Rhodobacterales > Roseobacteraceae > Seohaeicola > Seohaeicola sp. 4SK31. The sequence goes on from NZ_JARAMP010000015.1 coordinate 44,963, forward strand.
AACTCTGGGACGCGCATCAGGTTCTGCTGCGCGAGGATGGCGCATCCCTGCTGTGGGTGGACCGCCATCTGGTGCATGAAGGATCGCACCACGCCTTCGCCAAACTGGCCGAGCGTGGCCTGCCCGTGGCCGAACCCGCCCTCACCATCGGCGTGGTCGATCATTACGCGCCGACGCGTGACCGCGACCGGATCGGTGATCCCGACATCGCCCGCATGATCCGCACGCTGGAGGAAAACACCAACCGCCACGGCATCCGCTGCTTCGGGATGCGCGATCCGCGTCAGGGGATCGTGCATGTGATGGGGCCGGAGCAGGGGCTGACCCTGCCGGGCCTGCTGATCAATTGCGGCGATAGCCACACCTCCACTCACGGAGCGTTCGGCGCGCTCGCCTTCGGCATCGGCGCGACCGAGGTGGCGCATGTGCTGGCCACCCAGACGATCTGGCAGAAACGCCCCAGAACGATGCGGATCACCGTGACAGGCCAGCTCGGCCCATCCGTCACCGCCAAAGATCTGGCGCTCTCATGGATTGCCCAGCTCGGCGCGGACGGCGCGCGCGGCCATGCCATCGAATATGCAGGCCCCGTGGTCGAAGGCTTGACCATGGAAGGGCGGATGACTCTGTGCAACTTGTCCATCGAGGGCGGCGCGCGCTGCGGCATGGTCGCCCCGGATGATGTGACCTTCGCCTATATCAAGGGCCGTCCCTTCGCGCCGCATGGCGCCGAGTGGGACCGTGCCGTGCAAGACTGGCGCACCCTCGCCACCGACGATGGTGCCACCTTCGACCGCGAAGTCTCGCTGGACGGCGCCACCATCGCCCCCACCGTGACATGGGGCACCAGCCCGGAAGAGGCGCTGCCCATCACCGCAAACCTGCCCGATCCGGCGCAACTGCAAGGTGCGCGCGCCGATCAGGCCCGTGCCGCGATGGACTATATGGGCCTGACCCCCGGCCAGAAGATCGACGGCACGCCCATTGATCAGGTCTTTATCGGCTCCTGCACCAATGGCCGGATCGAAGACCTGCGCCTCGCCGCAGCCGTGCTGTCGGGGCGCCGCGCAAAGGTGCCCGGTCTGGTCTCTCCCGGTTCTGCCTTGGTCAAGGCGCAGGCGGAACAGGAAGGCTTGGACCGCATCTTCACCGAGGCCGGTCTGGAATGGGTCGCCTCCGGCTGCTCCATGTGCGTGGGCATGAACGGCGATCTGGTGGCACCGGGCAACCGCTGCGCTTCCTCGACCAACCGCAATTTCAAGGGCCGTCAGGGCCGCGGCGCACGCACCCATCTGATGAGCCCCGCGATGGTCGCCGCAGCCGCCGTGACAGGCACGATCACCGATGTGCGCCCCCTTCTGGCAGGGCGGGTCTGACATGGCCGGGTTCAGCATCATCCAGGGTCCCGCCGTGGCGCTGCCGCAGGACAATATCGACACCGATCAACTGATCCCCGCCCGCTTCATGTCGGTGCCGCGCAAGGATGGCTACGGCCCCTATCTGCTGCACGACCTGCGGTTTGATGCGGGTGGCACGCCACGCCCCGAGATGCCCCTGAACCGCCACGCGCAGGCGCGCATCCTCGTGACCCGCCGCAACTTCGGCTCCGGCTCCTCGCGCGAAGCGGCGGTCTATGCGCTGGTGGATTTCGGGATCAAGGCCGTTCTCGCCCCCAGTTTCGGGGATATCTTCGCCTCGAACGCGGTGAACAACGGCCTTCTGCCCGCGCGCCTGCCCGAAGACCGGATCGAAGCGCTGATCGCCCGGCTTGGCGACAAGGACGAAGAGATGACGGTCGATCTGACGGATGGCGTGATCCGTATCGGAAACGAGGTGATCCCCTTCGATCTGGACCCGATCTGGCGGCTGAAGCTGATCAACGGCTGGGACGATATCGACATGACCGCCAGCCACGGCCCCGCGATTGCGGCGTTCCGTGCGGCACGGGCCAAAGCCGCCCCCTATGCCATGCTGACGGGATGACTTGAAAGACCCGCGCGCCCGCGTGGGCGCGCGACATCAATCGGATGTTCCCTCAAGGGACATCTTCAACAGGGCGGGGGCAAGACCCCCGGTAAAAGGAGAGAGAACGATGAAAATGACCTTCGTCGGCGGCCTGATCGCCGGTTCCACCATGATCGGCGCGGCCGCCTCGGCACAGGAAACCCTGACCGCCGTGCACGCCTTCCCCAGCACGCTGATCTACACCCAGTCCTTCCTGCAATTCGTCGACAAGGTGAATGCCGCAGGCGAAGGCGTCGTCCAGATCGAAGTCCGCGGCGGCCCCGAAGCCATCGGCATGTTCCAGCAGGCCGACGCCGTGCGCGACGGGATCGTGGACATGGTCTACACCCCCGGCAGCTTCTATGGCGGCGCTCTGCCCGAAAAGGACGCGCTGGTCGCCTCCAACCTGACCGCGATTGAAGCACGCGAAAACGGCGGCATCGCCCTGATCGACGAAATCCATCAGGCCAAGATGGGCGTCAAATACCTCGGCTGGTTCGACAGTGGCGTCAGCTATAACCTGTGGATGAAGGACGAGCCCAAGCTCGATGCCAACGGCAATCTCGACATCTCGGGCATCAAACTGCGCGGCAACGCCGTCTACAACGCCTTCTTCACCGAATACCTCGGCGCACAGGTGATCGACCTGCCCACAACCGAAGTCTATGCCGGGCTTGAGCGTGGCGTGGTGGATGCGACCGGCTGGACCCAGATCGGCCTGATCGACCTCAAGTGGAACGAATTCCTGAACTACCGGGTCGAGCCGAACTTCTTCTCGACCGATCTCGGCGTCATCGTGAACCTCGAAAAGTGGAACAGCCTGTCCGACGAGGCCAAGAAGATCCTTCAGGACACCGCCATCGAACACGAGAAAGCCTCGGTCGAAGCGCTGCGCGTCAAGCGGGACGAAGATTTCGCCGCACTGGAAGCCGGTGGCATGAAAGTGGTCGAACTCCAGGGCGAAGCCCGCGCCAACTATCTGGCCGCAGCCCGCGAAAAGACCTGGGCCCGCATGAAGGGCCTGATGGCCGAGCATCCGATGGGTGACGGCCAGTATGACACGCTGATCGGCCTGTTCTACAACCCCGAACTGGACAAGTAAGTCCGAAAAGGCGCGGTCCGCCCGTCGGGCCGCGCCACTCTGATCCGGGCAGGCGCAACCCTCGCCCCGTCCCCATTGTCCGAGGCAGACATGCAGCAGTTGATCCGACTTTATTCCCTGCTTCTCTACGGTATGGCCTTTCTGGCGGGGGCCATGTTGGTCTGGGTGATGATCGCTGTCATCCTGTCTGTGGCCTTGCGCAATGGCGGCATGCAGCCCTGGGCCTGGCTTTTCACCTCGACCGAATACGCGATGCTCTACATCACCATGCTGGGCGCGCCCTGGCTGGTGCGCGAAAAGGGCCATGTGCATATCGAACTGGTCACAGCCGCCCTGCCGGCGCCGGTCCGCAGGCTTGTCAGTCGCGGCGTCGCCCTGCTCTGCGTGCTTGTCAGCCTGATCCTGGCCTGGAAGGGCGCCGAGTTGCTGATGACCAATATCGCGCGCAACGACTATGACGTGCGCGCCTATTACTTTCCGCGCTGGATACTCACCATCTCGTTCCCGATCTGTTTCGGCATGATGGCGATCGAATTCTCGCGCTTCGTCTTTGGCGAGGAACTGATGCATTCCGGTGAAGCGGGGATACACGAATAATGGAATGGTATGAATCACTGGCGCTCCTTCTGGGGGCGATCCTCGCGCTGATGGCCATCGGCATGCCCGTCGCCCTGGCCTTTCTGGCCGCCAATATCCTTGGCGCCTGGGTGTTTATGGGCGGGGAACGTGGCATCTCCGCACTGTTGAACAACGGCCTCGGCTCACTCACCAGCTTCGCTTTGGTGCCCATCCCGCTCTTCCTGCTGATGGGCGAGATCTTCTTCCACACCGGCCTTGGCGGACGCATGTTCAACGCCATCGACAAGCTGCTGGGGCGGCTGCCGGGGCGTCTGTCCTATGTCACCGTTCTGGGTGGCACGGCGTTTTCCACGCTATCGGGGTCCTCCATGGGATCGACCGCGCTGATGGGCTCGCTCATGGTGCCGGAAATGAACCGGCGCGGTTACAAGAAACACATGTCCATCGGTCCGATCCTCGGCACGGGTGGTCTGGCGATCATCATCCCGCCCTCGGCGCTGGCGGTGCTGCTGGCCACACTGGCGCGGATCGACGTGGGAAAACTCCTGATTGCGGGCATCATTCCCGGCCTGATCCTGGCCACCTTCTATCTGGCCACGATCTTCATCCAGACGAAGATCGACCCCGACGCCGCCCCCGCCTATGATGTCGAACCAATGACCCTCGGCCAGAAACTCACCTTGTTTGTCACCGATGTGGTGCCGATGGTCGGTGTCATGGTCGTGATCGTCGCGATGATGGTCGGCGGCATCGTCACCCCGTCCGAGGCCGCAGCCTTCGGCGCGCTGGGCGTGCTGATCCTCGCGCTGATCTTCCGCTGCCTGACATGGGAGGCGATGCGCAAATCCATCGTCGGCGCGCTGCGCGTCACGCTTATGGCCTATCTCATCGTGTTCGGCTCGGCCACCTTCAGCCAGCTTCTCGCCTTCTCGGGCGCATCCAGCGGCTTGATCAAATGGGCCACCGGCTTCGATCTGGAACCCATCGCCATGCTGCTGGTGATGTTCGGGGTGCTGCTGCTCTTGGGCATGTTCATGGAACAGATCAGCATGATGCTGCTGACTGTGCCGATCTTTTTTCCGCTGGCCGCCACCCTTGGTTTCGATCCGATCTGGTTCGGCCTGATCATGCTGCTGGCGCTGGAAATCAGCTTCACCACGCCACCCTTCGGATTGCTTCTCTTCGTGATGAAAGGCGTGGCCCCGCCAGACACGACGATGCGCGACATATACATGTCCGCACTGCCCTTCATCTTCTGCTCGCTACTGCTGGTGGCGCTGATGATCCTGTTCCCGCCCATCGTCCTGTGGTTGCCGGGCTGACCACCTAACCAGCCTTGGGCGGCTGAAGCGGTGCACGGCTCTGGTCGTTGCCCGCTTCAGTCGTCTTGCGCAGCAATGTCATCAGGTGCGCGCGTTCCGCGTCGTCAAGACCGACAAGGATGTCGCCCTGAAAATCACGCACCAAGGGGCGCACACGCGCCAGCAGGGCGGTGCCTGCTTCCGTCAGGCGCAGGATGCGGGCGCGGCGGTCATGACGGCTGACGCTGCGGTTCAGCAGGCCCTTGCCCTCCAGCCGGTCCACGACCCCGCCGATCGTCACCCGGTCATAGGCGATCACACCGGCCAGCGTGGCCTGATCCACATCGGGATGCGCCTCCAGCGCCGACAGGGTCGCGAATTGCACAGGCGTCAGGTCGATCCCGGCCTGTTTCATCCGCTCGGTAAAGACCGAGACCGAGATCTGGTGCAGACGCCGGATCAGATGTCCGGCCATGTCATGAAGTTCCAGCATCCCCGCGCATCCTTGCCTTGGCCAGCGTCAGGCTATCTTGGGGCAGGTTCATTTGACAAGCATACTAACAGTTAGCATGCCACCTGAAATACGGCGATCAGTCTCCGGCTGCCGGACAAACTGTGCGCGGATGGCAAAGGACACGTTTTCTGCCCCGCCCTTTGCCCCTATAGATCACATCGCGGAGGAAGCCAGTTTCCTGATCCGCATCCATGACCGCCCAATGCACGAAAAGCTGGGCCAGACGAGGAGCGCAGCCGATGAGCCATCTGTTCGACATTCCCCCCATCCCCTCCATCCCCGTCAAGGGTGAGGCCGGCACCTATCCGATCCGCCGGATTTTCTGCGTGGGACGCAACTACGCCGCCCATGCAGCCGAAATGGGAATCGAGGTGGACCGCGAAAAGCCCTTCTATTTCACCAAATCCCCGGCCTCGGCCATCCTCACCGGCGCCACCGCCCCCTATCCGCCCGGCACGGGCAATTACCATCACGAGATGGAACTGGCCGTGGCCATCGGCGCCCCTGCGTTCAAGGTGGCCGTCGCGGATGCGATGTCGCGCGTCTATGCCTATGGCTGCGCGCTGGATATGACCCGCCGCGACCTGCAACTGTCCGAACGCGCGCATCAGCGGCCCTGGGATCTGGGCAAGGATGTCGAGAATTCGGCCGTCTTCGCCCCCCTGACCAAGGCCGCCGAATTCGGCGCCATCGCCAGCCAGCGCATCCATCTCGCGGTGAATGGCGAGGTCCGGCAGGACGCCACCCTGACCGAACTGATCTGGTCCGTGCCCGAAATCATCAGCCACCTGTCGGGCTTCTATCACCTGCAACCGGGCGACCTGATCATGACCGGCACGCCTGCGGGTGTGGGCGCGGTCCTGCCCGGCGACGTCATCACCGGCGGAATCGACGGTCTGGACCCGATCAGCCTGACCATCGGGGCCGCCGCCTGAACCCGCCCGAGGCGGATCTATACCTGACAGAAAAACTCGGATTGACCTGTCCGAGTTTTTTTGTCAGAAATAGGAGGCGTTCCAGCCACCCCCGTCATTCCCGAGGGGAAGCCCGAATCGAAAGATGAAAGGACTTCCGCCATGTCGCCCCAGAACAGACCCCATTCCATCACCGACAGGCTTGCCGCGCCGGTGCCCTCGCCCTGTCCGGCCCGCGCCGCCGCGCTTGATCTGTTGCACGACTTCGCGCTCCCCGACGCCTGCAACGTCGAATTCTGGCTCGACCGGATCGAGGCCCGGACCAGCCGGGAGATCCGGCCATGATCGCGTTGCGCCACCAGACCGGCACCCCCGCGCCGCGCCCAGAACCTCTGCCCAGCCACTCCGCCCGCACCCTGACCGAAGGGGGCACACAGGCCCGGATCGAGCTGGACGGACAGATCTACACCCTGCGCATCACCCGCGCGGGCAAGCTCATCCTGACCAAATGACAGCCACCCCCGCCAGAGCCGCGCCATGATCATCTGCCACTGCCAGTCCATCACCGACCACGACATCAACGCCGCCATCGACTGGATGCGCGCCGCCGATGCCGACGCCCTGATCACCCCCGGCAAGATCTATCACGCGCTCGGCAAGGCGGCGGATTGTGGCGGATGCATGCCGCTTTTCCTTTCCACCATGCGTCAGAATGATAACCTTGAAGTTCCCATGCACCTCCGCACGCTGCGACGCCGGTCGCAAGAGCGGACCAACACAGGATAAGACTGATGAAGGGTGACGCAAAAGTCATTGACTACCTGAACCGCGCAATCAGATCGGAACTGACCGCCGTCAGCCAGTATTGGCTGCATTACCGCCTGCAGGAAGACTGGGGTCTGGGCCACATGGCCAAGAAAAGCCGCGAGGAAAGCATCGAGGAGATGCATCACGCCGACAAGCTGATCGCCCGCGTGATCTTTCTCGAAGGCCATCCCAACCTGCAAAAGCTGGATCCGCTGCGCATCGGCCAGACCCCGCGCGAGACGCTGGAATGCGACATGGCCGCCGAACAGGAGGCCCGCGCCCTCTATCGCGAGGCACGCGAATATTGCGCCACGGCGGGCGACTACGTGACCATGAAACTCTTCGAGGAACTGCTGGCGGACGAGGAAGGTCACATCGACTTTCTGGAAACCCAGCTTGACCTCTTCGACAAGATGGGCGCCGAAAAATACATGCAACTCAACGCTTCGAAAATGGACGAGGCCGAGTAGGCGCCGCACCGGGCGGCCCTGCCGCCCGGCCGCTGCGGCACGTCTCAGAACGCCATGCGGAAGCCCAGAATGGCGGCCGTATCCTGCGCGCCCGACACATGGCCGTGGTTGAACGCATGGATCGCGCCCACAAAGACCTCGCCACCCTGACCGAACGGCATGCCATAGGTGATCGACAGGTCGATCTCGCGATCCTCGGGGGCGTAATCAATCCCGACAGTGCGATGCATGATGCCGCCCGCCCCACGCGAGACGGGCAACGCGATATCGGCCCCGCCCGAGGTGATCGCCACAGGCATCGACAGGCCAAGGCTCAGGCGGTCGCCGGTCCGCAGCAGGCCGGTCTGACCCGCTTCGATCCTGAACGCGTTGAAGCGCACATCCGAACGATCCGACATCGCGGCACCCGATCCCCCCGGTGACACGCCGAAAGTGCCGCCCAGTTCGATGAACCCGCCCTGTCCGACCTCGCGCGTAAAGGCCACCTCCAGCGCGGCAAGGGTGCTGGCGGCCCCCCCGATCCCCGGCATCAGCGTGCCGTCGTCACGGGCGATGTTCAGACCGATGAACAGCTCTCCCCCCGCCGCGGCCAGCGACTGCCCGATGGCAGCGGCCATCGCAGGTTCGGCCCCGGCCATGGCCGCACGGCCACCGCCGCTATCAGGCCCCATCAGGGACAGTTCGACCGGTCCCTGCCGCAGGGTCATTTCCCCGCCGCCATATTCGCGCATCAGGCCCGAGCGCGAGGCCGTCCCGAACATCGCAGGCCACAAGCGTTCCGACACCGGTGCCGCAGGGGCGGGCGTTGCCAGTGCCTGACCGGGCATGGTGAAGTCACCGCCCAGCAGGTCTGTCACAAGCACAGGCACCCCCGACAGGCTGCGGGCCACCGCATCGCCCGAGGCACCACCGCCGATGATCAGCGGCTGCGCCACGCTATGCGTTGATCCATCCGCCATCCGCGCGACCGGCGTGCCGATGGGCAACAGGGCTGCGCGCACATCCAGAAACCCATGGCCCCATTCGGTGCTGTAGTCATGGAAGAAACCCGATCCGGGGATCACTTCCAGCCGGCCAGAGGCAACGAACCCGTCAAAGCGGTTATCCGCCGTGGCGATCAGCCGTGCCCGCAGGTCATGCGGCGTAAGGTTCGGAAAGGCCTGTGCCAGCAGCGCAATCGCGCCCGATACGACAGGCGCGGCGAAAGACGTGCCCACGAACAGACTGTAACGATCCGTGCCGGTCGCATTGGCCGCAAGCCATGTCCCGTCTGCGGCCAGACACCAGCGCGCGGCCTGCAAGCAGGGGGCCGACACGCGCTGCACGCTCAGGATGCGATCGTCGTTGAAGGTCGGCACGCCGCTGACCACGGCCAGCCAGCCTGCCTCCAGTTCGGGCGCGAACAGCGGCAAGGCTTCCATGATGCCAGCACTGCTCGAGTCGCGCTGGTTCTGCGCGGAAAAGACGACGACGCCGTTTCTTGTATAGTCGCGCAAGGCGTCCAGATAACTGGCCTCGCTGCCGATTTCGAAAAGGTTGCGAAACGTGGCGGCGCTGGCGATCCGGCCATCGAAACCCCAAGAGTTGTTCTGCACCACCGCACCCGAGGTGCGGGCGAGATTCGTTGCAGCCGTCCGGCTTGCAGAGGATTCATATGTCCCCAGCACAAGGTTTGCGCCGGGCGCCACACCGATCATGGTCGTGGAATCGCCGGCCAGAACCGATGCAACGGCGGTGCCGTGGTTTTGGGGAGTGCCCCCGGCACCGGAGGTGCGGCCAGCGATACTTTCGTGGGTGGTCAGAAACCCGTCATCCAGCACGGCGATGGTCTGGCCCGTCCCGAACAGGTTTGCGGCATGCGCATAATCGATTCGGGCAGAGGCCAGCGAATAGCTGTAATATTGCGGTTCCGTTCTGGGGTCACGTCCTGCGATCCCATCCCTTTCGACGTACCACAAGGTTTCCTGTATGTCGTACTTGGCCGACTCTCGCAGGCGTCGCGCCTCATCCTCGTAATTGGCGAAACTGGTGACAAAGCTCGCCGACAGCGCGTTTGCGCTGAAATTCCCGCCCGAGATAGTCTCGGTTATGAAATTGAGAGCCGCCGCCGCACCCGATGCGATGCCACCGCCGCCGCCACCGCAGCCTGCCAGCAATGTGACCGCCGCCAATGACAGCCCCGTTCTTCTGATGTGACGCATGACCCAAGGCCCCCTTCCAGATTGCGCCAAGCTGACCGAAGGGCACTCGAAAACGTCATTCACGCACATCTGGAAACGGTCATTCTGGACACTGTCGCAACATCAGCGACAATGGACTGTTAAAAGCGTGGATTGGTGATTTGAGGGCGGATTTGTGGCAATATCCGTCATCCCACTTTCTCCCTCTTCTGGCTGTCCCACTTCTCCCTGTCTTACGGCCACAGGCCGGACATATGTTAAGATTTCCCTAACGCCGTCGCCTAACCTTTTGAAAACAAACGGACCGAAAAATGTCCCACGGTGGGACACACCTCATCGCCCTCCCTCGGCCCGGACAACCAAGGGGGCGGCGGGCAAGCCATCTCAGGCCGTCGCAGCGTCGGCCCTGCGGCTCTTGATCCAGTTCCAGACCATCAGGCCAAAGACCAAGGCCGCCCCCGAGGCTTCGATGATCTCATCGGGATTGAAGATCATGATGACCCCCGGCACGATCAACAGACGCGAGATCTTGTCCATCCATGTGAAAAGATATCCCTCGATCGCAGCCGCAAACCCGACCAGACCGATCACCACGATCACACCGGTCCAGATGACATACCAGGTCTCGCCACCCATGATGATCTCGGGGTTGTAGACCATGAAGGCGGGGATCAGATAAAGGCCCTTGGCGTATTTCCACGCCTGCATGCTGGTCTCCATCGGTTTCGACCCGGCAATCGCCGCCCCCGCAAACCCGGCCAGCGCAATGGGCGGCGTCACGTTGCTGTCCTGCGAATACCAGAAGACCACCAGATGCGCGATCAGCAGCGGAATGCCGAAATCCTGGTTCAGCGCAGGCCCCACAAGGACGATCAGCACGATATAGGCGGCGGTTACAGGCAGACCCATGCCAAGGATCAGGCTTGCCAGCAGCACGAAGATCAGCGCCAGCGCAAGGTTCCCGCCCGAGAGCGAGATCATCATGGACGAGAACTTGAGCCCCAGCCCGGTCAATCCGACGACACCCACGATGATGCCCGCCACAGCGCAGGCCACGCTCACCGCCACCGCATTCCGCGCGCCCAGCTCCAGCGCCTGTCCCATCAGGCGCAACCCGCCGATGATCGCGTCCCGCAGCCGGTCGAGGGTCAGGGGATGGCCGTTCTTCGGGTCCAGCACGATCAGGGTAAAGCCCGCCCGCAACGCCGTGACCGCTATGACCGAGATGATCGCCCAGAACCCCACGCGTGTAGGCGAGATATTGTTGACCAGCAGATAGATCAGCACCACGAGCGGCACGATGAACTGCCAGCCCGCAGCCAGCACATGGCGCACCACGGGCAATTCGGATGCGGACATGCCCTTCATGCCTGCCTTCATCGCCACCAGGTGCACGAACAGATAGACCGTGCCCAGATAGAGGATGGCCGGAAAGATCGAGACCATGACGATGTCGATATAGGGCACGTTCGTATACTCGGACATCAGGAACGCACCGGCCCCCATCAGCGGCGGGGTGATCTGCCCGCCGGTCGAGGCAGCGGCCTCTATCCCGCCCGCTTCCTTGGGCTTATAGCCCAGCTTCTTCATCAGCGGGATGGTGAACGCCCCCGTCGTCACCACATTCGCGATGGCCGAGCCGGATATGGAGCCCATTCCCGCCGAGGCGATGACGGCGGCCTTGGCGGGGCCGCCCGGCTTGCGCCCCGTGGCGGCGAAGGCCAGATCAATGAAGAACTTGCCCGCGCCGGTGACTTCCAGAAAGGCGCCGAACAGCACGAACATGAAAACATAGGTCGCGGCCACACCCAGCGGCAGGCCGAAGATGCCTTCCTGCCCCAGATAGAGCTGCCCCACCAGACGGTCGAGGCTGGCCCCGCGGTGTGACAGGATCCCCGGCATCCACTCGCCCAGCCACGGCAGCGCGCCGCGCGGGCCGGCCAGCGCATAGGCGATGGCGATCAGACCGATGATGGTCATGCCCAGACCCACGACACGGCGGCTGGCCTCGAGCACGGCGATGGTGGCGATGATCCCCATGATGATATCTGTCTGCGACCACCAGCCCGCGCGGTCGATGATGTCGTCAAGGAAATAGAAGATATAGAACCCGCTGAGGAAGGCCGCCGTCAGAAAGACGGCATCCACGATCCAGCCGATGGTGCCACGGGGACGGGACGAACCCGTGATGGGAAAGATCAGAAACGCCAGGAACAGGATGAAACCCAGATGCGCCGAACGCTGATAGAACAGGCCCATCGGCTCAATCCCGGCAGTATACATCTGGAACAGGGACATCGCGATGGCGACCAGCGTGATGACCCACAGGATCGGGCGCGGCTGGATGCGGTCCGACAGGCTGGCGGGCTGCACGGCCTCGGGAATGGCGGTCTGCTGGGTCCTGTCGGTCATGATGCTATCATCCTGTCGGGGTGAAGAATAAGATGAATAGGGGCCGTGCGGCCCCTGTCAGGGAGACTCAGGCCTGAGCCGTAGACGCACGCTGGCCCCTGCGGCCCGCGCGCTGAGATTCAGTCGCCGGGTGCCATCGGTCAGAACATGTCCCACGCGCGGCGCGCCCACCCTGAGGCGCAGCGTGTTGTCGGGGATCGGTTCGTTGATCCCGTCGATCCAGTAGCCGCCTGTCGCGGCGGTCCTGAGGGTTCCACGCCCGGCAATTTCGCCCAGACCGGCTGCGAAATCATGCAGATAGGACCGCGACAGCACCATGGTTCCAGACCTGTTCTCGAAGCAATCGGCCACCCGGCCACCAGTGACGGAATGCGCCCAGGTCAGGCAGATCTCTTGCCCGGGGGCGAAGTCCAACACGCCGATCGTCAGCCCTGCCGGGGTTTCCACAACAAGCTTGCTTTGTGCCCAGAGGGGCGAACCGGCCAGCGCCAGGCAGGCAAAAAGGGCGGCCCGCAAGGACCGCCCTTTCCAAATAGGGATCACGGACGCTGGTGATCCTGAACGGCCGCGCCGACTTCTTCCAGATAGCGCAGGGCGCCGGGGTGGAAGGGGATCGGTGTGGAGTCCACGGTGAATTCGATGGTCGTGTCATTGGCCGCGGGATGGATCGCGATCAGTTCTGCCACGTTCTCGAACATCGCCTTGGTGATGTTGTAGGCCAGTTCTTCGTCCATATCGGCATGCACCACCAGAACGTTCGGAGTCGAGATGGTCGTCACCGCCTCGGCCATCCCGTCATACATCTCGGCACGCAGCGTATAGGGGGCGAAGGTCGGTTCTGCCTCGCGTGCCTTGGCGATCTGGTCATCGGTCAAACCGACGATGCGGATCTCGCGGGTTGCGGCAAGGTTCATGATCGAGGAGGTGGGCGGGCCCACGCTCCAGAACCCTGCGACGATGTCACCGTCACGGATCGCATCGGCGGTTTCGTTGAAGTTCAGGCGCTGCGGCTCGAAATCATCGTAGGTGATGCCATTGGCGGCCAGAATGATCTGGGCGCTGAGTTCGGTGCCCGACCCGGGTGCGCCAACGGACACACGCTTGCCGCGCAGGTCCTCAAGGCTGGTGATCCCGCTGTCAGCCAGCGTGACCAGTTGCACCGCGTTCGGATAGATCGAGGCCAGCGCACGCGCTTCGGCAATCTGCTTGCCGTCAAACGCGCCGGTGCCGGTGAAAGCCTGATAGACAGTGTCCGCCAGGGCCAGCGCGATATCGCTGTCGCCGCGCTGGATGAGGGCCATGTTCTCTACCGAGGCGCCGGTGACTTCGACGCTGGCCGAGTAGCCTTCGACGTGATTGTTGATGACTTCGGCCAGACCGCCGCCATAGGGATAGTAGACGCCGCCCGTACCGCCAGTGGCGATGGACAGTTCCTGGGCCTGCGCCATGGGCGCGATGGCCAGTGCTGCCGCGGCTGCAATGAGCAGTTGTTTCATGGTGTTCTCTCTCTCCCGGTTGTGAGTGCGTTCTTTGCGCAGATGGTGGGCGAAAAAAACACTCTGGAGGGGGGGACGTCAACCAAGTTCGGACATTATCCGCCCTTTGCCCGGCCGTATGCGAGGGTTTGCATGGGTTTTGCGGGGGCAATGCCCGTAGGGTGGAGTCGCGGCGCGGGCTGACATTCAGTTGTTTCGAGGGATGGGCCGGGGCGTCAGCGAATAGGGTGAGATCATCACGCGATGGGGATTCGGTGGTGGACAACCCAAGATAGAACAGAAGGCACCCATTGTGGTGGCAGGCAAAGTTTTAGCCACAGATTGATCATATTTTGGGCGAGACTTGTGTCATTGTTTCCAAAACCAGCCTATTAAATATGGCAATTCGGTGTTTTTTCATTGGCGCAGCTTGGGAAAACTCTCTAAGGTATATTACTAGGATTTGTGTTCCGAGTGATCTGTTTCGTCGTGAGTGGCCTTGTGCCATTTGGTGGAAAATTTTCAATGAGGAACCGTAACGTGACCGTATTCAAGCTTGCATCAACGGCACTGGCATCCGCAACTGCATTTGCAATGTCGACCGCAACCGTTTTCGCCATGGGTGGCCGTTCGGGTCGTCCGGGTGAGTATGGCAGCCATGGCGGCCAAGGGTCGTCCAATCTGTCGACCTCTGGTTCGACCATTCCCGGCAGCGACGCTCCGGTGTCCGGCAACGTGGCCAGCGTTCCCGAAATCGACGCATCGACCGGCCTGCTGGCGATGGCCGCCGTTCTGGCGATCGTCGCTTTCATGTGGGAGCGCAACCGCCGTCAGAAAGCCTGATTTCAGGCTGCTGACGTTTGGGGGAGCAGAATAAGGCGCGTGGCCAATGGCACGCGCCTTTTTCGCATGCGCGAAGACCGCGGCGCATCCCTGTGGTCTTGCCAGATCCCCGGCAGGAGGGTGACGCATGAAGAAAAGGGGCAGACCCTGCCTGCCCCTTTGGTCCGGTGTGCAGCCGGATCGGGCTTATTTGGGCAGCAGCACGCTGTCGATGCGGTGGATCACGCCGTTCGAGCCGATGATGTCGGCTTGCGTGACGTTGGCACGGTTCACGCGCACACCGTTGGTGGCGTTGATGTGCAGGGTCTGGCCCTGAACGGTTTCCACATCAAGGCGCTGTCCGGCCAATTGATCCGAGGTCACAGCGCCGGGGACGACGTGATAGGTCAGGATCGACACGAGCGTGTCCTTGTTTTCCGGCAGCAGCAGGCTTTCCACCGTGCCTGCGGGCAGCGCGGCGAAAGCGGCATTGGTCGGGGCGAAGATTGTGAAGGGGCCGTCGCCCTTCAGCGTCTCGGCCAGACCGGCGGCCCCCACGGCGGCGACGAGGGTGCTGAACTGGTCATTGCTGGCCAGAATGTCGACGACATCGGGCTCGGACATGGTGGGCGCGCAGGCCACAAGGGTCGCGGCAAATGCGGCGGCGGCGCCGGTCTTGAACAGGGTGCGGCGGCTGATCCCCGTGATCATGTTGGTCGTGAAAGTGCTCATTCTAATCTCCCGGTTGTGTGAGCATTGCGATAAAGTGACGCAATGATTGATCATTACGGGGCGAGAATGACTCCGGATCAGTTTCCTTTTTCGAGACAGACATGGGGAAACGGCAGGCATTGTCCGTGATGCCTGCTGTTTATGTCTGCGGCGGCTGTGTCAGCCCAAGGCCGGGCGCATCTGGCGGGTCGGCTTCAGGCCGATCCCGCGGCCCTGATAACGGTCAAAGCCCAGATCGCTGCTGTCGATCTGTGTCGCGCGCCCTGACACGATATCCGCCAGCACGCGGCCCGATCCTGCGGCCATCGTCCAGCCCAGCGTGCCGTGGCCGGTATTCATGAAAAGGTTGGCCACGGGGGTTCGTCCCACGACCGGCGTGCCATCGGGGGTCATCGGGCGCAGGCCAGTCCAGAAGCTGGTCTGGCGGGTGTCTCCCGCGCCGCCGAACAGGTCCTCGACAGAGTGGAGGAGGGTGCGTTTGCGTTTCTCGGACAGGGACAGGTCAAACCCGGCCAGTTCCGCCATGCCGCCCACGCGGATGCGGTCGCCCAGTCGGGTGATGGCGATCTTGTGTGTCTCGTCCATGACGGTCGACAGGGGCGCGCGGGCTTCGTCGATGATGGGCAGGGTGATGGAATAACCCTTCACCGGATAGACAGGCAGGCGCATCCCCAAGGGTGCCACCAAGGCGGGGGAATAGCTGCCGAGGGCCAGCACGAAGGAATTTGCGGTCACATCCCCCATCGAGGTGGTCACGGATGCGATCCTTCCACCTGTCATGTTCAGCCGGTCGATGGATATCCCATGGCAGAAGGTCACGCCTATCGCAGCCGCGCGTGCGGCCAGCCCTTGGGTAAATTTGAAGCAATCGCCGGTCTCGTCCCCCGGCAGGCGCAAACCTCCGACGAACCGGTCGGCCGATCCGCGCAGGCCGGGTTCCGCGGCCAGGCATCCGGCACGGTCCAGCAATTCAAAGGCGACGCCACCGGCGCGCAGCACTTCGATATCCTTGGCAGCGGCGTCCATCTGTTTCTGCGTGCGGAACAGTTGCAGCGTGCCTTGCTGGCGTTCATCGAAATGCAAGCCCGTCTCGGCGCGCAGATCGGTCAGGCAATCGCGGGAGTATTCGGCCAGTCGCACCATGCGCGCCTTGTTCACCGCATAAGCGGCGGTGGTGCAATTGCCCAGCATCTGCGCCATCCAGCGCAGCTTGGCCATGTCCATCTTGGGCTGGATGATCAACGGCGCATGTTCCATGAACATCCATTTCAGCGCCTTGAGCGGAATACCGGGCGCGGCCCATGGCGAGGAATAGCCGGGGCTAATCTCGCCCGCGTTGGCGAAGGAGGTTTCCAGTGCTGCTGCAGGCTGACGGTCGATCACCGTCACCTCATGCCCTGCCTGCGCCAGATACCACGCGGAAGTGACGCCGATGACGCCGGAACCCAGAACCACGACCTTCATGCCAGACCCCTTTCAGATGGGACAAACGGATGTGGCGATGTTTATCGCTTGTGCCCGCGAATGTTCTGGCAATTGTGATGTATCAGACATCTGTTTTTGGAAGAAACTGCTGAAAAAGGCTAAGTTTATCGAAGAAAAAATTGTCATTCCATTCAGAGAGTGAATGATTGCCGGTCATTTGGCCGACTTGACGACGATTTGCCCGCAGCGCGTTTGGGTGTTCAGCCAATCTCGCGCGCGCTGATCCTGAATTTGCGGATACGGGAATAAAGCGTCGTCGGCTGCACGCCCAGCAATGCGGCAGCGCCGTCGGGGCCGGAGACCTTGCCGTTCGTCTCGCGCAGGCAGGCCACGATATTGTCGCGGATCGCCTGCTGGATTTCGGCTTCGGTCCGGATCGTTTGGGCCGACGATCCGCGCACGGGCGTGTCGGTGCCCAGTTCCACCATCAGCTTGCCGCCCGTGGACAGGATCGCGGCGCGTTCGATGACGTTCTTCAGCTCGCGGACATTGCCGGGCCAGGGATAGGCACAAAGCCTTTCCATCATCCGTTCGGTGATCACCGTGCGTGGACGGTTCATTCGTTTGCAGGCGATGTCCAGAAGATGCGCCGCCAGTTCGGGGATATCGTCGCGTCGGTCGCGCAGGGGGGTGCAGGTGACCGGAAAGACATTCAGGAACAGCCAGAGATCCTCGCGCATGCGGCCTGCGGCGACCTCGTGTTCAAGGTTCTTGGTTGTGGCGGCGATGACGCGGATGTCGATCTGGCGGGTGCGTGTGTCGCCAAGGCGCGTGACCTCGCCCGCTTGCAGGGCATGCAGCAGGCGGCCCTGTTGTTCCAGCGGCAGCTCCGAGACATCGTCCAGAAACAGCGTGCCGCCATGCGCCAGTTCCAGCTTGCCGGGCTTGTCGCGCAGGGCGCCCGGAAAGGCGCCGCGCATCTGACCGAAAAGTTCCGCCTCGGTCGCGTCGGCGGTGACGGCGCCACATTTGAAATGGATCAGCGGACGGCGGCGGCGCGGACTGTCGCTGTGAATGGCCGTGGCGACCAGTGCCTTGCCTGTGCCCGCCTCGCCCGTGATGAGGACGGTGGCATCCGTGGGGGCGACGAGCCCGATCTTGGTCAGAAGTTGCCGGATCGCCGGGGATCGCCCGATGATGTCGTGATGCGCACGTTCCGAGGTGATCGCCTCTTGCAGATAGGCGTTCTCCTGCTCCAGCCGGTCGCGCAGGGCGGCCACTTCCTCCATCGCCTCGCGCAGTTTGCGTTCGTTTTCCTTGCGCTCGGTGATGTCGCGGAAGATCACCACGGCCCCGGCCAGCACTTTCTGGTCATAGATCGGGGTCGAGACATATTCGACACGGATCGGTTTGCCATCCTTGCGCCAGAACACCTCATCCTCGATCCGGGCGACCTGTTCGAAGCGGAAGGATTGGTAGATCGGGCAATCATGCGAATGGTAGGTTTCGCCATTCAGGTGGTGATGGTGGATCACCGAATGGATGTCATGACCCAAGAGGTCTTCTGCGGTCCAGCCCAGCATTTCCTGCGCGGCGCGGTTCAGGAAGGTGGTTTTGCCGTCGGCATTGACGCCGTAGATGCCTTCCCCCGCCGCGTTCAGGATCAACTGGTTCTGGCGTTCCAGTTCGGAGAAGAAGCCCTGCGCGCGCCGCCATTCCAGCAGGCCGGAGCGGTGAAGTTCCGCCGCTTCGGTGATGCGGTCATGGCGGTCCATTTCATCCAGATCGAGAACGGTCAGCAGAAGAAGTGAGGGCGAGTCCTCGACCAGCCTGCCCCTGATCTCGCAGCGCAGGGGGGCGGATTTGGCGGTGGCAAGGGTGATGTCGCGGCTCCACGCCTCGCTGCGATGGGCGATTTCATCCACGAAGACGATGAATTGCGGCAGCGTTGCCCCCACAAGGGGTGAGAAGGCTGTGCCGTCGGCGTCGGGCAGGTCCAGCAGACGGCGTGCACGGCTGTTCGCGGCCCTGATCCTGTCTTCGACAAGGTCGATGAGGAGCGCGGCTTCGGCCAGCGCATTGAGCAGGGAATCGGAGCGTGTGGGCAAGTCCAGCATGGGATCAGAAGAAACCGCTGCATCGCGGCATGGCAATACGACATTTCGTAAATTACGAAATATCGTCAAGCGGGGATGGTTGGTGCAGAGGTTAAATATATGATTTAATGATATAAAAAGTGTTGCTTAAATTTTAGGCACGCCCCTTTCGCCATGATCCCGTCCCGTCAGATGATGGGTGCAACAAGATCTGTGCGAGAGGACATGACATGACGATGAAAAGCCTGGGCAATCCCTTTTCCGAAAATTCCGACCTGCGCCATGGCGCGGCTTGCGGGTGCGACACCTGCAAGGCAGGACACCACCACCACGCGACCGAGGTGATGTCCTCGGAAGCGATGATGGAGCGGGCCGTGGAAAGCGCCATCGTGCGCTCGGTCTTCGGGCATAGCGATATCGGACGGCGGTCTTTCATGGGCATGCTGGGGGGCGGCACGGTCGCGGCGGCGCTGGCTTCGGTGTTTCCGATCGACAAGGCCAAGGCCGCGATCCTCGACAACCTCGGCACGCCGGAAAAGACCGATCTCAACATCGGTTTCGTCCCGATCACTTGCGCCACGCCGATCATCATGGCGCAGCCGATGGGCTTTTATGAACGCTATGGCCTGAACGCCAGCGTGATCAAGACCGCAGGCTGGGCCGTGGCGCGGGACAAGTCGCTTTCGGGGGAATATGACGCCAGCCACATGCTGACGCCCATGCCGTTGGCCATGACGCTGGGAGCGGGGTCCGTGGCGCAGCCCTATATCATGCCCGCGGTCGAGAACATCAACGGGCAGGCCATCGTCCTGTCGAACCAGCATCTGGATAAACGCGATCCCACGATGTGGAAGGGCATGACCTTCGGCGTGCCGTTTGAGTATTCGATGCATAACTTCCTGCTGCGCTATTACGTGGCGGAGTTCGGTCTGGACCCCGACAAGGACATCCAGATCCGCGTCGTGCCGCCGCCCGAGATGGTGGCCAACCTGCGTGCCGGGAATCTTGACGGCTATCTGTCGCCCGATCCGTTCAACCAGCGCGCGGTCTGGGAAGGAATCGGTTTCATCCATATGCTGACCAAGGAGATCTGGGAAGGTCATCCCTGCTGTGCCTTTGCAGCACCGCTGTCCTTTGCCGAGCAACTGCCCAACACCTATGGCGCGTTGCTGAAATCCATCGTGGATGCGACGCAATACGCGTCCAATCCCGAAAACCGCAAAGAGATTTCGGCGGCCATCGCGCCGACCAACTATCTCAACCAACCGGTCGAAGTGATCGAGCAGGTGCTGACCGGTGTCTATGCCGACGGTCTGGGCGAGGTGAAGACCGTGCCTGACCGGATCGATTTCGATCCCTTCCCATGGCACTCGATGGGAGTCTGGATCCTGACCCAGATGAAACGCTGGGGCTATATCGAGAATGAGATCGACTACAAAGCCGTGGCCGAGCAGGTCTATTTGGCGGCTGACGCCAAGAAGGTGATGAACGATCTGGGCTACGCGGCACCGGACGTGACCTACAAGTCCCATGTCATCATGGGCAAGACCTTCGATCCCGCGCAGCCCGAAGCCTATGTCAAAAGCTTCGCCATCGGGAGGGGCTGATCGTGCCGATCCTGTCGCTGAACCAACGCGCGTTGCTGCTGTCGGTGGTCATCCTTGTCGTCGGCCTTCTGATCTGGGAGGCTGCGATCCCCGCGCAGCAGGCAGTGGGCGAGTTGACCGAATACGAGCGTCTGACCGGAGGCGGCGCGGCCAAGGCCGGTGTGCCGCCGCCCAGTCAGGTTTTCGTCAAGGCGTGGGAGGAGTTGTCGAACCCCTTCTATGACGCGGGCCCCAATGACAAGGGGATCGGCATCCAGATCGGCTATTCGATCTACCGCGTTCTGACGGGCTATGCGATGGCCGCGCTGATCGCCATTCCGCTGGGTTTTCTGATCGGCATGTCGCCGGTGGCCTACAAGGCGCTGAACCCGTTCATTCAGGTGTTGCGCCCGATCTCGCCACTGGCGTGGATGCCGCTGGCCCTGTTCATCATTCAGGACAGCGAGGCGAGCGCGATCTTCGTGATCTTCATCTGTTCGATCTGGCCCATGCTGATCAACACGGCCTTTGGCGTGGCGGGTGTCCGGCAGGATTGGGTCAATGTGGCCCGCACGCATGAGTTGGGGCATTTCAAGACCGCCTTCACCGTGATCCTGCCTGCGGCGGCCCCGACCATCGTGACGGGGATGCGCATCTCGATCGGGATCGCGTGGCTGGTCATTGTCGCGGCCGAGATGCTCGTGGGTGGAACCGGCATTGGCTACTACGTCTGGAACGAGTGGAACAACCTCGATCTCACCTCGGTCATCTTCTCGATCCTGATGATTGGCATTGTCGGCATGATGCTGGACGCGGCCTTCGCCTCGCTCCAGCGCGCCGTGGCCTATATGGAATAAGGAGTGTCCCCGATGAGTAAACCGTTTCTGTCGATCGAGAACCTGACCCAGCAATACCCGGACGGGCAGGGCGGCATGATGACCGTGTTCGAGAATGCCACCTTCGGGGTGGAAAAGGGCGAGTTCGTCTGCATCCTTGGCCATTCCGGCTGTGGCAAATCCACGATCATGAACATTCTTGCTGGGCTAGCCGAGCCGACAAGTGGTGTCGTGACAATGGACGGGCGCGAGGTGTCGGGCCCCAGCCTTGACCGTGGCGTGGTGTTTCAGAACTACTCGCTTCTGCCATGGCTCAGCACGCTGAAAAACGTCAGCTTCGGTGTGGCCGCGCGGCACCCGGACTGGTCCAAAGCCAAGGTGTTGGACCATTCGCGGCAATATCTGGCGATGGTCGGGCTGGAGGGTGATGTGATCCACCGCAAACCCAGCCAGTTGTCGGGCGGCATGCGGCAGCGTGTGTCCATCGCGCGCGCCTTTGCCAATCATCCCAAGCTGCTGCTGCTGGATGAACCCTTCGGCGCGCTGGATGCGCTGACGCGGGGCACGATTCAGGATGAATTGCTCAAGATTTGGGGCGATTCCGGTCAGACGGTGTTCATGATCACCCATGACATAGATGAGGCAATCCTGCTGGCGGACCGCATCCTGCTGATGACCAACGGCCCCTTTGCCCGTGTCGCGGAATCGGTCGACATCACGATCCCCCGTCCGCGCAACAGGACGGCCATTGTCGAGCATCCCAACTATTACGCGATCCGCAATCATCTGGTGCAGTTCCTTGGCAAGCGGTCCAAGGATCTTGCCGGGCAAGCCTCTGACGGGGCGGCGCAGCGGCCCGAGACCGTGCGGATCGACCTGACCGGCACCGCCGAAGACCCAACACCCGAGCCGCGTCTGCGGGCTGTGAACACCTGACACCATTACTTTGAATAACTGGAGGACGACATGAAGGACAATCTGGACATGCCCGCATTGATGACCAAGGAAGACGTGACCACGCTCATCCTGATCGCCAAGAAGAAGACCGGGATGAAATGGGAAGAGATTGCAGCGGGCATCGGCATGTCCCCGGTCTGGACCCACTCCGCCTGCATGGGTCTGAACGCCATGCCGAAAGCCAAGGCCGAGGCGCTGGTGGCCCTGCTGGACCTGCCCGCCGAGGCAGTCTCGGTGCTGGAGGAATATCCGACGAAGATCTGGGAACAGGCTGTGCCGACCGATCCCTGCATCTATCGCCTGTATGAAATCGTGGGCGTCTACGGTCCCACGATGAAGGCGCTGATTCAGGAAGAATTCGGTGACGGCATCATGTCCGCCATCGACTTCGACATGAAGATCACCCGTGTGGCCAACCCCAAGGGCGACCGCGTCAAGGTCGAAATGTCGGGCAAATTCCTAGGCTATAACAGCTGGTAAGCGGAGCCATTCCGCACATGCCTTGCCCGGCTGTCTTTGCCGGGCAAGGTTGATTTCTGCGGGCTGCCGCAGGCTTATTCCTGAATGGATTCCAGATACATCGCAAGCGACAGCACGCGCCCGCGACTTTCCAGCACCGCCCCATAGCCGCCGGTATCCTTGTCGGCCTGTGTCTGGAAGACCTTTCCAAATACCGGCATCACGCCGCCATGCGCGCGGACGCCTGTGCGCCCGTCAATCACATGGATCACCTGAAGCATCGGAAAGGCGCCGTCATTGTCCTTTGCCAGCAGGGTCAGGTTGGGCGATGGGATCGTCATGACATTGGCCATGTCGCCATCCCCTTTGCCAGATGCGCCGTGGCAGGCGGCACAGTAATCGGTGTAGAGATCTGCGCCGATGTCTGTGTCTTGGGCCTGTGCGGCGGTCACACCAAGCGCACTCGTCAAGGCAATCACTTTCACGACAGTAAAAGTTCTCATCTTCCCACTCCAGATCGAGACAGCGCGTTTCCGATCCGTCCATAATCTTGGACACGAAACGGGCCGCGATTCAATCAACTTGAGGTTGTATATTCAAAAATATTGATATGAAGGGTTCGGGGCCAGCCGACCGGGCCGCGCTTGGTTACAGGGCCGTATACTGCGCTCCGCAGGGGGCTGTGCCGTGATCCATCACGGCCCTGTCTTGGGCCTGATGGAACCACCATGCGAAACCGCTGTCCGACAATTGCACCCGAAGCAGACCTATGCTGCCGAATATGGCTGCGGCTGTCTGGGCGGGCAGGGCGGCCGCATGTGTCGCGGGGCCTTCGATTCCGCCTGTCCCGACCGTGAAGCCGATCGTTCCACCTGCGGCGACCACGGCCCCGCTGCTGTCCAGTGGGCGCGTGCGTTCGTAGAAGTGGTTATGTCCATTGATGACAAAGCTGGCTCCGGCCCGTTGCACCTGAGCGAAAAGCCGTTCCGCATTGTGTTGGTCGCGGCGCGGGCCTTGCAGAGAATGGGCCGGTTTGTGGAAGAAGGCCATGATGCAGGCCCCCGGCGCCTTGGCCAGTTCCTGCGTCAACCACGCCTCCTGGGGTGAACCTGCTGATGCGTCCACCTCGCTGTTGAGCGACAGGATCAGCCAGTTGCGCCAGCGCAGCGCGTAATAGCCCCGCTGGTCCGGACCTGCCTGCGCGCCCCAATAGTCGAAGTAGCCAAAGGCACCCGGAGTGCCATATTCGTGGTTACCCGGCGCTGGCAGGATACGCGCGCGCAAATCGCCCCAAGCCCTCTCATAGCAATCCGCGAATTCGCCGGGCGTGCCGCGAGCATAGACCAGATCGCCCACGGCCAGGATCGGGGCGTCGGGCCATTGTCTTGCCAGTGAGGCGCTGGCCGTGGGATCGGCATGATCGGCCACCATCGGCCGATGCCAACCCAACTGGTCGCTGGTTGCAGGCAGCAACCGGCCCGGCAGGTCGGTCCGGGCGCAGCGTGCGATGTCACCGACGGCCAGAAAGGTCAGGTTGCTTTCATCGGGTTGATGCAGGGCTGCCAGAACAGACTCTGGTGTCGGGGCGCTGACCTGTGTCTGGGTGATGGCTTCGACCTTATGGCGCAGAAGGAAGACACCATAGGCGAAGACCTGTCCTTCCATAGCGGCAAGCAGCGTGACCGCTGCCAACACCCTCGCCGACACCTTGAGAACCCTTGCCAGCAATGCAAGCGCTGTCATTGATACGTCCTTCACACAGGGATGACACCCTCAGCCGCTCAGGCTGATAGGGACCCTTGTGGAACACATTCAATATATCTGTTTCATTTGCAAGAGGATGGTTCCTGTGTCGCGTGGCGCATCTGACGCAGCGGCCCTGCCGCGTGCGTCAGAACCGCCCGAAGCCGGCCAGCGTCGGCAGCCACAGCGACAGCGCCGGAAAGGCCCAGATCAGGAAAAGCCCGACCATCAGCAACACCACATAAGGCGCGGCCCCCCGCATGATCTGCGCCAGCGGCGCGCCGGTGATCCCCTTAAGGACAAAGAGATTCATCCCCACAGGCGGTGTGATCAGCGCCAGTTCCAGATTGATCATCAGCATCACGCCATACCAGATCGGGTTGATCTCCAACGCGATCAGCGAGGGCAGGACAATGGGGGTGGTGATCAGGATGATCGCGATGGTTTCCAGAAACATGCCCAGCACGAAAACCGCCAGCATCACGAGCAGGATGAAGGCTGTCTGACCGAGTCCGAGCGCGGTGACCGCCTCGACGATCTGGGCAGGCAGGCGGATCAGGGTGATCGCATGGCCGAAGATGGCGGCGGCGGCGATGATCATGAAAAGCATCGCGGTGGTGCGCATCGTCTCCCACAGACATTCCCAGAGGTCGCGGGCGCTGAGGTTGCGATAGGCCAGAAGGGCGACGGCCACGGCATAGACGGCACCGATGGCCGCAGCCTCGGTCGCGGTGAAGATGCCCAGATAGATGCCGCCCATGACAACAGGGGGCATCAGCACCGCCCAGATGGATCTACGCAGGGCGCGCAGGACGTCCGCGCCGCCGACCCAATCCTGTTTCTGTGTTTCGCCATGCGCGTTGGCCTGCACCCAGCTGAAGACCGCGAAGATCGCAGCGATGATCAGGCCGGGGATCAGACCTGCCAGAAACAGCGCGCCGATCGAGGCGTCGGATACGATGGCATAGAGGATCATCGGTCCGGAGGGCGGGATGAGAATTCCCAGAGTGCCGCCTGCCGCGATGATCCCGTAAGTATCGCGGGGCCGGTAGCCATATTTCTGCATCTGCGGGATGGCGGTTGATCCGATGGTCAGCGCGGTGGCCACGGAAGAACCCGAGATCGACGCAAAGACCGTGCAGGACAGAATGGTGGCAAAGCCAAGACCGCCTTTGACATGGCCGACCAGCTTGTTCGCGAAGTCAAAAAGGTCATCCACGACCCGCGCGCGGATCATCACATGGGCCATGAAAGCGAACATCGGGATTGCGGCCAGCAGTGGATTGTTGAGGCTGGCAAAGACCGTATCGGCCATCGCGTCGATCTTTCCCTCCATGACCCACAGCACGGCGAGGGAGGTCAGGCCAAGGGCGGCAAAGATCGGCATGCCCGTCAGAAGCAGAATGATCAGCGCGCCGAAAATCAGCAGGGTTGTCATGGGCGGTCCTCCTTGCGGACAAAGGCGAGAAGGCTCTCGATCAGTTTGAGCACGGCCATCGCCAGCAGAAGCGCCCCGCCGATGACCAGCGCAGATTGCGGAATCCACATCGGGATTTGCAGATAACCGGGCGAATAGGCCCCGAAGCTGTGCGAGAATTCGACCGTATGCAGGCCGGTCCGCAACAGGTTCGCGGCAAAGGCCCCGACGGCCACATGCGACAGAACATCCACCCAGCGCGCGCCTGTCGGTCCCAGCCGTTCGGTCAACAGGTCGATGCGGATGTGATCGCCGCGCCGATAGGCTTCGGCTGCGCCCAGCATCACCATGGCGACGACCAGAAAGCCTGTCATTTCTTCGGCACCGCGCAGGGGGGCAGTGAACAGATAGCGGCCCGTGACGTTGATCGCGGTCAGCACCAGCACCGCCAGAATGGCCAGCGCCGCGAATATGCCAAATCCGCGACCGATCAGGGCCGCCAACCAGCCGACGGCACCTTGCGGTGCCGCCGTATCTTTCGTGTCATGCGCCATCGGTCACTGGATCTTTGCGATCAGGTCCAGCAATTCCTTGCCTTCGGCCCCGGTTTCGGCCTCGAAACCCTCGGCGAAGGCAGGCTGCATCACGGCCTTGAAGGCGGCGTTCTCCTCGTCCGTGGCGACATGCACCTGCACACCTGCCGAGCGGAGCTGATCCGGGGCAGAAGCAGAAGCCTCGATCGAGGCTTCAAGCGCCCATCCGGCAGCTTTCTCGCCGGCAACCTTCAGCGCTTCCTTCTGGGCGTCATCAAGACCGTCATAGAAGGACGGTGTGACATAGCCATGCAGATAGGCGGCCAGCACCGGGACCACGACGAAATGGTCCTGCACTTCATAGTATTTGCGCGACCATGCGGCAGCCACATCGGTCACGGCCGCGTCGATCACGCCGGTGGCCAGCGCCTGATAGACTTCGGAGCCGGGCATCGAGACGGTGGTGGCGCCCATTGCCTCAAGCCCGCGGTCAAAGGCTGGCCCCAGACCACGCATCTTGATGCCTCCGAAATCCGCAGGGGTTTGCAGGAACTTGCCCTTGGAGGTGAAGACCGACGAGTTGGTCTGGAACATCCAGGCGACGTTGCGCACGCCTTTTTCCAGCAATTTGTCCTCCAGATAGGCCGCCGCTTCCGATGTGGGCCACTTCTTCCACGCCTCGATCGAGGACATGGTGTAGGGGCCGACGGTGACGTTCATGATCGGCAGCGTCTTGCCCCACTGGAAGTTCAGCGAAAAGGCGCACTCGATCTCGCCCTTGGCGACGGCGAGGATGTTGTCATTGGCCTTCACAAGGCTGTCCGCCCCGAAGACCTGCACGTCGATGGACCCGCCGGACTGGCTTTCCACTTCGGCGGCCCATTGATCGACCACCACGGCGATATGATGCGCCGGGGGCAGTTGGTGGCTGCACCGCATGACGGTTTGCGCCTGTGCGGCGGTGACGCTGGCCGTCGTGGCCAGCAGGGCTGTGATGAGTGTCTTGTTCATGTCTTCTCCTCCCAAAAAAGATCAGTGCGCCCGCCAGTCCAGATTGGACGGGGGGCCAGACCGGGCAAGCGCGCCATAGAGCGTCTCGTCCGGAATTTCGGTTTCCAGAATCCGCCGGATCCCGGTCAATGCGGCAATGTCGATACCCGTGGTGAAACCCATACGCTCGCTGAGATAGACCAGATCCTCGAACACCACATTGCCGGTGGCGCCGGGGGCAAAGGGGCAGCCGCCCAGACCGGCCAGTGCGCCGTCCAGAACGCGCGCACCGTGATCAAGGGCGGCGGCGGCGTTGGCGATGCCGGTGCCGCGGGTGTCGTGCAGATGCACGATGAAGGGTTTCTCGCCGCAGAGCCGGGTCATGCCATCGCAGAGCGTCGCCACCTCGCGCGGGCCGGCATAGCCCACGGTATCGGCGATGCCCACGATATCGGCACCCGCGTCAAGGCAGGATTCGGCCAGACGCAGCACCTCGGACGGGTCCACGGCCCCGGTAATGGAACATCCCAGCGCCATGGCGATTCCGGCATTGACCAGCACACCGGGGGCCTGCGCGTCGCGCATGTCCGCTGCGCGGCGCACGAGGGCGACCGAGTCCGTGCGGCTGCGGCGGATATTGGCAAGGCTGTGCGCCTCGGTCGCGGAGACAACGCAGACCACCTCGGAGATGCTGCTGGCGAAGGCTGCGTCCATCGCGCGTTCGTTGAGAGTCAGGACAGCGGCATGCAGACCGGGCAGGGTGCCTGCGGCGTCGATCAGCGCGGGCAGGTCCGCGAATTGCGGAAAGCGCGCGGCGGGCAGGAAAGAGCCCAGTTCGAAATGACGCACGCCAGCGCCATGTTCGCGGGTCAACCAGTCGATCTTGGCGGCGGTCGAGGGCCAGGACTTGACCATCTGCAACCCGTCGCGCAGGCCCACTTCGCGCAAGGTGACGCGGTCGGCGGGATAGGCAGCCATGCGGTCCGGGCGTGTCATGCGGCGATCCCCATGGCATCGGCGATGTCCGCCTCGCTCATCCCCAAGGCGCCCAGCACTTCGGCGCTGTGCGCGCCGATGGCGTCGACATCGCCGCCGCCGGTCAGCATGGTGCCGTCCACCTCGAAGGGCAGGGCGGGGGCGCGGAACGCCTCACCTGTCCACAGATGCGACGTGGCCATGCCGCCGTCGCGCATCACATGGGGATCATCATACATATCTGCCGGTTTCGAGATCGGCGAGAAGGGCAGGCCCAGCCGTTCCAGTTCCGCCACCAGCGTGGCCCGGTCATAGCGGCGCAGGGCCGCCGCGAAGACCGGAATCGTGCGGTTGCGGGCGTTGATCTGATCCATCCGCTTTTGCAGACCCGGATCGGCCAGAAGCCCCTCCAGCCCCAGCCATGTACATAGCGTCACCCATTGGTTTTCGGACACGGCCCCGACAAAGACCTGCTCGCCGTCGGACGTGTCGAAGATGTCATAGACCGGCCAGCTGAAATCGCGTTCCGGCATGGGTGGGGGGCTGCGGCCTTCCAGCTCGAACTGGACCATGTGCTGTGCCACCAGTAGCAAGCAGTTCTCGAACAACCCGATACGGATGGACCGGCCCGCGCCGGTCTGATCGCGTTCGCGCAATGCGGCCACGACGGAAAGTGCTCCGAACAGCCCGCCCATGATGTCATTGGCCGATGATCCCACCCGCAAGGGGCGGCCTGTCGGGCCCGTCATGTAAGCCAGACCCGTCATCATCTGGACCACCTCGTCCAGCGCGGTGCGGTTCTCATAGGGGCCGGAGAGGAACCCTTTATGGCTGGCAAGGATCAGGCGGGGAAAGCGCGCGCGCAGGTCGGCGGGATCGGCCCCCATGCGGGCTAGCGCCTGATCGCGGAAGTTTTCGACAAAGACATCGGCGGTGGCCAGCAAACGGTCCAGCGCAGCACGTCCTGCGTCAGTCTTGAGGTCAAGCCGCACGGATTTCTTGCCACGATTGAACAGCGGAAAGAACGGACGGCCCATCCCGGTCAGGGCGCGGGTCTTGTCGCCTTCGGGGGGTTCGACCTTGATCACTTCAGCGCCCAGAAAACCAAGGAACATCCCGCAGGATGGACCCATGATCATATGGCTCATCTCGATCACCCGCACACCGGCAAGTGGCGCAAAAGCGTTATCCATGCTGTCCTCCCTTTGGGACAGGTTAGGCTTGTGAGAGCTTCCTGAAAATCATAAAGTTTTGAAGATAAGCTTATAGGAATTAGAACGAATGGACTCGCGCCAATTGCGATACTTCGCGGCAATCTATGATCGTGGCAGCCTGTCGGGGGCCGCAGAAACCGAGCGTGTGGCGGTCTCGGCCCTCAGCTATCACCTTGCCAACCTTGAGGCGGAACTGGGCACCGCCCTGTTCGAGCGCAAGCCGCGCGGCTTGCAACCCACAGCGGCGGGGGAGCGCTTGAACACCCATGCCCGCGCGATTCTGAAGGCGATGGAGACGGCATCGCGCGACCTGTCCTCGATCCGTGACACGATTTCGGGCGAGATTGCGGTGGGTCTGGCCTATTCGGCGGTCAAGGCCATCGGGGTTGAACTGGCGCGACGTGTCTTGACGGATTATCCCGATCTGAAACTGACCCTGACCGAAAGCCTGTCGGGCACCACACTGATGCATCTCAATGCCACCGATGTGGATCTGGCGCTGGTCTACAATCCGCCACAGACCCCGAACCTGCGGACACGGCCTTTGTTGGAGGAGACGATGGTGCTGGTCGGGCGGCGCGACATCATCGGCGATACGGACGCACCCATTCCCGTGGCTGAGCTGATGGGCTTGCCGATCATCCTGCTGCGACAGGGCGTGTCGGCGCGCGCCCTGCTGGAGGATGCGCAATTGCTGCGCAAGCTGGAGGCGCGCGCGCGGCTGCATATGAATTCGGTGCAGGCGATTGCAGGGTCGCTGACGGCGGGTCTGGGTTGCGCCATCGGGACCAAGCTGTTCATGCGCGAGCATCTGGAATCGGGCGCGCTGCATTGGCGGCCCATCATGGACCCGGTACTGACACGGACGCTGCATCTGTGCGATCTGGCCGACCGCCCGCCGACCATCGCGCTGGAAACGGTGCGCGGTTTGATCCTTGATCTGGTGCGCGATGCTGTCGCGTCAGGTGCCTGGGAGGCGCGGCTGGTCTGAGGGCCGACGATCAGCTTACAGTGACTTCAGTCACAATCCGAGACCTGTATGACCTGATTGATCGGCTGTGCGCCGCTTTCGTTTTCCATGAAAGCCACGTCAACGGCATCGCGGCCCGATGCGATCACCGCCAGTCGCGCGGGTGTTCCCATGCCGGTTGCGTCGACCAGATGCCATCCCCCATCCAGCCAGACCTGTGCGACGGCGTGGAAATCCGGCGGATCGACTTCGGCCCCGTAGACCGAGGTATAGCGCGCCGGGATATTCGCGGCGCGGGCCAATGAGCACATCAGATGCGCGTAGTCGCGGCACACCCCCTCGCGCGCGCCGAACGTGTCGGTGGCGGTGGTCGCGGGGTTGGAACTGCCGGAGACATAGGCGATTTTGGCTGCGATCCAGTCTCGCATCGCGGCGATCTTTGCACCGCCCGTCAGATGGCCGAAGGCCTCGGCCACGAAATCGGTGAAGAGGTCGGACTGACAGAAGCGTGACGGGCGAAGATAGCGCAGCACAGGGCCGGGCAGATCGTGGAAATGTGTCGCCGGCAGCGCGTGCAAGGCCACATCAGGGCGCGTTACGGCCACTCGCGCGCGATAGTGCAGTTTGAACCGGTCGCCCGTCAGGAAGGCCCAGACCCGCTGGCCCACCATGCCTTCGGCTTCGACCCAGTGCAGGCGGGCACCTTCGACTTCCAGCAGACTCTCCTCGATCTTCTGCCCTTTGGTCTGGGCGGCGGCCAGGGTCAGCAGGACAGGTTCGGCCTGCGGAAGCTGATAATCCATGATGACGTCGATTTGCATGCGCATGATGGTTCTGCCTGTGTCTGGGGAAAGGGGCGGGCAACGCGGCAAGGCACGGCACATCCCCGCAGTATCGGACATGGCAGGCGGCTTAAAGGGCATTTCCGATCGAACGGCGTCTTGCTGCTGCCGACACGTGGCGGGGCGTCGGACCGCATACCCGGCGACGTGCCGCTGGCCCGCGCCACGGGCCAGCGCGGGAGACAGAGGCGTGACCTAGGCCTTGTTTACCATATGCGAGGCGGTGGGGCGGCCCGCCGCGATGCGCTCTGCCTCAAGCCGGGCGATGGTGGCGTCAATTTCGCTCCGGTCGGTCATGCCGTGGGGATTTTCGCGCGTCGGCATGGTTTCGGCCACATGGAGATAGCGTTCCTGCGCCACGGCATAAAGGCGGCGCAATTCCGCGAGCGGGTCACCGTGATCGTCGGCGCGGATGTCGAGCCACGGGTAATCCTGATCGCGGTGGATGATCAGGCAGGCGGATTGCTTGCCCCGTTTGTCGCCGCCTGCATCCTCGCCCGCTTGCATGGCGATCAGAAGGCGTTCGGCCAAGGGTTTGTCCATCGCGGACTGATAGGCGGCCAGAGTGTCGGCAATCACGGCGGGGCCTTCCAGCATGTTGCCTGCGACCGACACGCCTTCAGCCAGCAGATGCCCGCACCAATCCACGCAGTTGGCCCCGGTGAAGGCGGCGTTTTGCCCGCTGGCGTCGATCAGGTGGAACTGCCGGTTCGGGTGGCCATCATCGCGGCCCGTCAGGATCGGGATGATGGCGTCAGGTGGCGCGCCCGCCTCAAGCAGGCGCAGGCCGTTGCTGCCATAGGTCGGGTTGACGAAAGCCTGCGTGGCGACGGCGCCGACACCCGCCTTGATGAAGGGAACGGCGCAGCCCACGGCGAAAAAGCGGCTGGCCACGGCAATGCCCAGATGGCCGGTAGCGGGGTCTCGTGCGACGATGGACCAAGTCATGGCTCAGCGCCCCACGGCATAGGCTTGCATCAGGCGCGGCGTGGCTGCCGCACGCAGCAGCCCGTCCGGATCGCGCCGTGCGGCGGTCATGCGGCCCACGGTCCAAGGCTCGGCCTCGGTGATGCGGTGGCCGCGCGCACGCAGATCGTCCAGCACATGCGCGCCGAAACTGGTTTCGGCCATGATCATCCCCGGCTCGCGCGAGCGGGGGAAGAAGCTGGAGGGGAAATGTGTGGAATGGAACAACGGCGCGTCAATGGCTTCCTGCAGGTTCATCGGGTGATGGACATAGCGCAGGAAGAAGGCCAGTTGCCACTGATCCTGCTGATCGCCGCCCGGTGTGCCGAATACCAGTTGCGGGACCCCATCTTTGAGCGCCAGCGAGGGCGTGAGCGTGGTGCGTGGCCGTTTGCCCGGCTCCAAGGAGGTGGGCAGGCCCGGCTCCAGCCAGAACATCTGTGCCCGGCTGTTCAGGCAGAATCCCAGACCGGGGATCGTGGGCGAGGATTGCAGCCAGCCACCAGACGGAGTGATGGCAACCATGTTGCCTTCCGCGTCGATCACGTCGATATGGACGGTATCGCCCTTCTTTTCCGACAGATGTGCCATCGTCGGCTCATAGACCGCCTGATCCGTGCGGCTGAGGCGACCCAGCAATTCCATCGTGCGGTTCAGCTGATCCTCATAGCCCGGCACTGTACCGGGGCGCAGATCAAGGTTGGCTTTCGCGCCGATCAGCTTGGCGCGGGCGGCGTTGTAATCGTCGGATAACAGCACATCCAGGGGCACCTTGGCGAAGTCGGGATCGCCGTAATAGACCTCGCGATCCGCATAGGCCAGTTTCTTGGCTTCGACCACATGATGAATGAAATCGGCCCCCATCGGGTCCATGGCAGAAAGGTCGAAGCCTTTCAGGAGGGCGAGCGTTTGCAGGAACACGGGCCCTTGCGTCCATGGCCCGCATTTGGCGACCGTCCAGCCGTGGTAGTCATAGGTGAGCGGTTCTTCCACATGGGCGGCATAGCCCGCCAGATCGTCGGCGGTCAGCACCGCCCTGTGACGGGTGCCCGAGGCATCCATGACCTCGGCCTTGGCAAGGTAGTTTGCAATCCCTTCGGCCACGAACCCGCGATAGAAGGCGTCACGGGCCGCATCAATCTGTGCCTCGCGGCCCTGTTTGCTTTCCGCCTCGGCCAGAATACGCGACCATGTGGCGGCCAGCGCCGGGTTCGTGACATTGGCCCAAGGGGCGGGGGCGGACCCGCCGGGCAGCCATGTGGCGTGGGACGTCGGCCATTCCTTGGCAAAGAAATCGCCCAGTCCCGCGATGGTGGCGGCCACGCGCGGTAGCACGGGATGGCCTTTTTCAGCGTAGAAGATCGCGGGCTCCAGCACATCACGCAGGGACAAGCGGCCATAGTCGCGCAGCATCAGCATCCAGCCGTCCCATGCGCCGGGAATGACAGTGGCGAGCAACCCGTCACCGGGGATCACCTCCAAACCTTCGGACCGGTAATGATCAATCGTCGCGCCCGCAGGTGTGGGGGCTTGGGCGCAGATCACCTCGACCTTGCCGCGGGCCTTGGAATAGAGGATCGCGGGCATGTCGCCGCCGGGTCCGTTCAGATGCGGCTCCAACACTTGCAGCGCCAGACCCGTGGCCACAGCGGCGTCAAAGGCATTCCCGCCCTGCTCAAGAATCTTCATTCCCACGGCCGAAGCGATCCAATGGGTCGAGGTGACAACCCCGAACCGGCCCAAAATCTCGGGGCGGGTGGTAAAACCAGACATGTAATTCCTCCGATTACGTCAATGTTCGCGCGGGTCCAGCGCATCGCGCAGCCCGTCGCCCATCAGGTTGAAGCCCATCACCACCAGAAAGATTCCGGCCCCCGGCCAGATCGCCATCCAGGGTGCCTGGGACAAGAAGTTCTTGGCGGTGTTCAACATCGAGCCCCAGCTTGGCGCGGGCGGTTGCTGTCCCAGACCGAGGAAGGACAGCGACGCCTCGGCGATGATCGCGGTGGCGATGGTCAGCGTGGCCTGCACCAGAATGGGTGGAAAGACATTGGGCAGGATGTAGCGCGTCATGATCGGGATATGCCCCAGACCGATGGCGCGGGCCCCTTCGACGTAATCCTCGGTCTTGACGGCCAGAACCTGACCACGTGTCAGGCGGATGAAGATCGGCACGGCTGACAGGCCGATGGCGATCATCGCATTCGTCAGCGATGGCCCCAGAAAGGCCGCCAGCGCAATCGCCATGATCAGGAAAGGCATCGCCAGCAGCGCGTCGGTGATTCGGCTGATGATGCTGTCGGTCCAGCCGCCGAAATAGCCCGAGATCAGGCCGAAGGGCACGCCGATGGCGACCGCGATCAGCACAGACACGACACCCGCCAGAAGCGAGGCCTGCGCGCCCCAGATCATCCGGGCCAGCACATCGCGGCCAATCTCGTCCGTGCCCATCCATGCAGCGGCCGAGGGCGCCTTGCGGATCGCGCCCCAGTCGGTGGCATTGGGATCGGCAATCGGCAGCACCGGTGCCAGCAGGGCGAGAGCCACGAAAACGGTCACCACGGCGGCACCGATCAGCGCGCTTTTGTTGGCGCGCAGCTTGCGCCATGTCCGGTTTACGGGGCGGGCGGGAGTGTCAGCCACGGCCGTCATTGTGCGGTCCTCAGTCTGGGGTTCAGGATGACGTAAAGCACATCCGCCACGAGGTTCATGAAGATGAAGCCCACAGCCGTGCACAGGACCACGCCCTGCACCACAGCATAGTCACGGTTGAAAACGGCATCCACGATCAGCTTGCCGAAACCGGGGATGGTGAAGATCTGTTCGGTCAGCACCGCGCCTGCCAGAAGCTCTCCGAACAGCAGCGCGGACAGGGTCACGACCGGCAGCACGGCGTTGCGGAAGGCGTGTTTCAGGATCACGACGCGGCCCCGCAGTCCTTTGGCGCGCGCGGTGCGGACGTAATCGGCCTGCAACACGCCCAGCATGGCGGACCGTGTGTGCCGCATCAATGTGGCCGCCAGCGCGGTGCCCAGCACGAAGGCGGGCATGATCATCGTGGTCAGCGATTTCCACGGATCGACCCAGGGGCTTTCATAGCCCGAGGCGGGCAGCCAGCCCAGATTGACCGACACCAGCAGGATCAGCATGATCCCCAGCCAGAAATTCGGGATCGACAGGCCAGACAGCGCCACAAGATTGGCCAGCCAATCGACCCAGGTCCCCTTGCGCACCGCTGACAGGATGCCCGCGGGTATCCCGATCAGGAAGGCGAAAACCATCGACATCAATGCCAGTTGGATCGTCACCGGCAGTTTGGAGGCGATCAGATCCAGAACAGGCTCGTTGGTGCGCAGCGAGATCCCCAGATCCCCGCGCAGCACGTCCCCCGCCCAATAGAGGTATTGCACCACGATGGGCTCGTTCATGTGATATTTCTCGCGCAGCAGCGCGATCACCTCGGGGTCACGGTCTTCGCCTGCCATCACGAGGATGGGATCGCCCGGCAGCAGTTTTTGCAGCGCAAAGACGAACATCGACACAAGGATCAGTGTCGGGATCGCGATGAGGATGCGGCGAAGGATGAACAGCAGCATGGGTCAGCCCGTTGGGTCCAGAGGATGTGCAGGGCCACGCGGCCCCGCACCTTGTCCGTCACGCGGCCCGCTTGTGCAGGCTGCGCGTTTGCCGGGTCATTCCATCGTCACGCCGGACAGGCGGATCATGCCGTCGGGATAGGCGGTGAAGCCCTTGACCTTGTTCGACATCGCCCAGAGCCATGTCTGGTGATAAAGATAGATGATCGGCAGTTCTTCCCGCAGGATCGCATTGGCCGCGTCATACTTTTCCTTGCGCACAGCAGGGTCGATGGCGCTGCGGGCCTCGTTCAGAAGGGTATCCACCTCGGGCGAGCAGAACTTGCTGTCGTTCAGGCCACCTTCGCAGGTCATGAAGGCGTGGATATTTCCATCGGGGTCCGTGCGGCCCGACCAACCCACCTGTGTCGCGTCATAATTGCCGGCG
Source organism: Seohaeicola sp. 4SK31 (assembly GCF_028802875.1). Classification (NCBI taxonomy): domain Bacteria; kingdom Pseudomonadati; phylum Pseudomonadota; class Alphaproteobacteria; order Rhodobacterales; family Roseobacteraceae; genus Seohaeicola; species Seohaeicola sp. 4SK31. The sequence goes on from NZ_JARAMP010000015.1 coordinate 81,307, forward strand.
GTCTGTTCCTGCAGCATGGTCGCGAATTCGGTCGCCTTGATCGAGATGTCGAACCCTGCTTCCGCTGCCATCGCCTGAATCACCTGCATCAGCTGCAACTGGACCGGGTTGTTGGCGGCCTGAATTTCGACGGCAATACGCTCGACCCCGGCCTCGGCCAGAAGGGCTTTGGCGGCATCCACATCACGCGCCTCGACCGGGTTGGTCTGGTCATAGAAGGGCGAGTTCGGCGGGAAGGGCTGGTTGCCGGCGGCATAGGTGCCCTCGAACACGACCTGATTGATCACTTCGCGATCAATGGCCAGCGACAGCGCGCGGCGCACGCGGGCATCCTGACCGAAGGGCGTTTCAGAGCGCGCGCCGTTGTTCACGTTCACGGTGATGCCCTGATAACCCTGACTGATCGCGGAGGCGAAGGTCAGGTTGCCATCGGCCTGCACACCCGCCACGTCGGAGGGCGCCAGACGCTCCAGCATGTCCAGATCGCCTGAACGCAGGTTCGCAAGACGCACGGTGGTGTCCGGGATCGGCAGGAAGATCACGCGATCAAAGCTGTAGCTGTCCGCGTCGTAATGTTCGGCGAATTTCTCCAGCACGATGCGGTCCTGCTGGATGCGTTCCACGAATTTGTAAGGGCCAGAGCAGACCGGTTCATTGGCCAGTTCAAGCCCCTTTTCGGCGGCGGCCGTGGGCGAGAGCATCATGCCCGCGCGGTCGGACAACTGCGCGATCAACGTGGCGTCGGGGTTCTTGAGAGTGAACTGCACCTCGAACGGGCCGGTCGCGGTGACGGTTTCCACCGAAGACAGCTCGGACTTGCGGCGGCTTTCGGCGAGGGTCTGCGAGCGGGTGATGTTGGCCACAACGGCTTCGGCGTTGAAGGGGGTGCCGTCGTGGAACGTGGCATCCTCGCGTAGTTGCATGGTTAGTGTCTTGGCATCCTCGGACCAGCTCCAGCTTGTCGCCAGTTCGGGCACGAATTCCAGCTCGGGCGTGATGTTCACAAGCTTGTCGCAGAGGGATTCGAACACGATCCGGCCTACGAAGGTGCGCGCCTGATCGGTGTCCAGTGCATCCGGGTCCTCTTGCAGACCGATACGCAGATCGGCGGCAAAGGCCGTCGTGGTCATCGCGACCGACGCCAAAAGCGCGGTCATCAGCTTTCTAATCGTCATGGGGTGGTCTCCTTGTTGGTGGTTCTGGTCTGGGTGGCCGCGCGATACAGCGCGAAGCGCGCCTCGGCGGATGGGCTGCGGGAACTGGCACTGGTGATGGGCAGGGCCGGGCTGGGCAAGCTGGCGTGGTGATGGCAGGCGATCTGGTGCCCCTCGCCCTGCAAGACGGGGCGGGTGCTGCGGCACAGGTCGGTGGCATGCGGGCAGCGTGTGTGGAATTTGCACCCCGATGGCGGGTTGGCGGGCGAGGGAATATCACCACCCAGCGTGCTGCGGGCACGCGCGGCACCGGGGACTGGCACCGGGATTGCCGACAAAAGCGCCTGCGTATAGGGATGGCGCGGCGCCGTGAAAAGGGTCTCGGTATCGGCCAGTTCGACCACTTCGCCCAGATACATCACGGCGATACGGTCGCTCATGTGGCGGATCACGGCCAGATCATGGGCGATGACCAGCAGCGTAAGGCCGAATTCCTGTTTCAGATCCTCCAGCAGGTTCACGATCTGCGCCTGCACCGACACATCCAGCGCCGACACCGGCTCATCCCCGATCAGAAGTTTCGGCCCGGAGGCCAGCGCGCGGGCGATGCAGATCCGCTGGCGCTGTCCGCCGGAAAACTCGTGTGGATAGCGGTCCGCCATCTCGGGGCGAAGCCCGACCCGTTTCATCAGATCCGCGACCTTGGCGCGTCGCTCTGACGCCGAGAGGGCGGTATGCACCCTTAGCGGTTCCGCGATGATCGCCTCGACGCTCATGCGCGGGTTCAGCGATGAGAACGGGTCCTGAAAGATGAATTGCAGGTCCGATCTGAGCGCACGCATCTGTCCGCCGCTCAAATCGGTCAGGTCCTGCCCCTCATAGATCACCTGCCCCTCACTGGGATCTATCAGGCGCAGCAACAGCCGGGCGAGGGTGGATTTCCCACAACCGGATTCACCCACAATGGCAAAGGTTTCCCCGCGCCGGACCTGAAGCGAGACACCGTTGACGGCATGGATCGTTGTGGTCTTGGCGAACAGCCCACCACCTTGGGTAAAGCGGCGGTGCAGGTCGCGGGTTTCAAGGATGATATCGGTCATTCCGCGGCCACCATGGATTCCAGAGGAGCCCGCAGACAGGCCACGGATTGCCCGCGCCCATCCGGGATCAGATCGGGGCGGGTGGTCTGGCACGCCTCGATCACAAAGGGGCAGCGTGTGGCAAAACGGCACCCTGCGGGCATCGCTTCGGGTGCGGGCACGGCGCCGGGTATTGTCATCAGCCGTCCTTGCCGTCCGGCAATGGCGGGCATCGAGCCCATCAGCCCCAGCGTGTAGGGATGCTGCGGTTCCGCAAAGATCTGGCCCACGGGGCCGCTTTCCACCACGCGTCCCGCATACATGACCGCCACGTCGTCGGCGATTTCGGCCACGACACCAAGATCATGGGTAATCATCAGCAGGGCGGCCCCTGTGTCCTCCTGCAACTCGCGCATCAGGTCAAGGATCTGCGCCTGAATGGTCACATCCAGCGCCGTGGTCGGCTCGTCCGCGATCAGCAGCGCCGGGTCATTGGCCAGTGCCATGGCGATCATCACCCGCTGGCGCATCCCGCCCGACATCTGGTGCGGATAATCATCCAGCCGCTTCTCTGCGGCTGGCATCCGCACCTTGCGGAACATTTCGAGCGCGCGCTCCCGTGCCTCGGCCTCGGTGCAGTTCTTGTGGCGGCGCACCGCCTCGGCCACTTGATGGCCCACAGTGAAAGCGGGGTTCAGGCTGGTCATCGGTTCCTGAAAGATCATCGCCATGCGATTGCCACGCAGGTCTTCGATCGCCGCGTCGTCCAGTCCCAGCAGATCGCGCCCGTTGAAGCGGACGGCACCGCGCGTGACCGTGGCCGCGCGCTTGGGCAGAAGTCCCATGATCGCGAGCGAGGTTACCGATTTCCCGCAACCGGATTCGCCGACCAGACAGAGCGTTTTGCCCCTTTCGATGGCGAAGCCTACGCCGTCGATCAGGTCGATGGGTTGACCGCGGAAGCGGATCGACAGATCCGTGACCTCAAGGACGGGATCAGGATGCATCTTCCAGCGCCTCCAAGGATGTCAGACGCAGGATACCGTCATGCACAGACATCAGATGCGTTCGCATCGCGGCCCCGGCTCGGACCGGATCATGGGCGGCGATGGCATCCACGATGTCGCGGTGCTGGCGCATGGTCTGGGCCAGATTGGCGCGATTGCGGGCACGTTCGCGCAGCGCGCGCCAAGCTTCGTCATGACGGGCGCGGTCCATGGAATCGAAGATCATCAGGAAGAAACGATTGCCCGCCGCCCGCGCGATTTCGCGGTGCAGGGCGGAATCCCACAACTCGCGCCCGTCGGCATCATCGCTGTCCTCAAGCCGCACGATAAGATCGCGCATCCGGGCTATGGCACCAGGAGAGGCGCGCAGGGCCGCCAGTTGGGCCAATTGCGGCTCAAGGCGCAGACGGACCTCCATCACCTCCGAGAAGTTCGCCTCGAGCCCCTCGTGTTCGGTGAGCGTGTCGGGGCGGGGGCCTGCAAAAGTGCCTGCGCCTTGCCGCCGCCAGACCAACCCCTCGGCCTCGAGCACTTCAAGTGCGCGGCGCACCGAACGCCGGCTGATGCCAAGGCTTTCTGCCAATTGGCGTTCCGTGGGCAGACGGCTGTCCCCTGTCGCGGGAATGTCGCGCAGCATCTGGCGCAGACGTTCCAGCGCTAGGGAAGAGTTGTCGCGATCTCGGTCGGGCATCTGGGACCTTTGCGAACCAATTTGGAATGGGTTCATCATCGGTAAAGTCAGCGCCGTGGCAAGAAAAAATGCAAATCGCCGTCAGATTTGTAAGATCACGCAAGAAAACAGCGTGTTTTATAATCATAACGGGCAAGGTGCCGCCCGGTGCCAATGGCCCACATGTGATGATCTGCCTCGCGAATCGTCTGTGACGGCGATGAGTCGGCATTTGGTTCACCCTCGGCGCGGTCGGGCGACGTGGTGGATTGCCCGGCGGGCGCACCCGCAATGAGTGCACCTGTGACCCGCGTGGACTCATCCTTCAGAATCCTTGAGTATGCGAATGATCAGCCCTTGCAAGGCGGTCACGGTTCTGATGCGATGCGCGCATGACGCCCCGGATCAGCCGCCATTTGACACAAGCTTTCACCCCGTCCCGCTGCAATGCGCCGGGACAGATCGGCACGGGTTGTTTCAATCGTGCTGGCTGACACGCCGCGCCCGGATCGTTTGTCGGATTTCCTGCGTTTCAATGCCCCGTGGCTTGCCGCCGGGCTTCTGCTGACATTCACATCGAGTTTCGGACAGACCTTTTTCATTTCGGTTTTCGCGGGCGAGATCCGCGAGGCTTTCGGCCTGTCGCATGGGGCTTGGGGTGGGCTTTATGCCTTGGCCACCACGGCCTCGGCGGCGGTCATGGTCTATGCCGGTGTGCTGACGGACCGTTTCCGGGTGCGCCATATCGGGCTGGTTGTGCTGATCGGACTGATCTGTGCAGCTCTCCTGATGAGCCTGATCACCGAGGTCTGGATGCTGGCGATCACGATCTTTCTGCTGCGGCTGTTCGGGCAGGGATTGATGAGCCATAGCGCGATGGTGGCCATGGCGCGCTGGTTCGTGGCGACGCGGGGGCGCGCGGTGTCCATCGCGGGCCTTGGCGTCGCGCTGGGCGAGGCGATGTTGCCGATCACCTTTGTGGCGCTGCTGGGCGTGTTCGACTGGCGCATGCTCTGGATCGGCGCGGCGGTGATCATGGCGGCGCTGACGCCGGTGCTCTGGCTGCTTCTGTCGCAAGAGCGGACGCCGCAATCCTTTCTGGCAACTGATGGCAGCGCCGGATTGAAGGGACGGATGTGGACGCGGGCCGAGGTGCTGCGGCATCCGGTCTTCTGGCTGATGGTGCCTGCCCTGATGGGGCCTGCTGCGTGGAACACCGCCTATTTCTTCCATCAGGTGCATCTGGCAGAGGCCAAGGGTTGGGCGCATGTCAGCCTTGTGGCGCTGTTCCCGCTCTATACTGCGGCCAGTGTCGGAGCGATGCTGACAGCGGGATGGCTGGTGGACCGGTTCGGCAGTCTGCGGCTGGGGGCGGTATATCTTCTGCCGCTGGCGGCAGGCTACATGGTTGTCGCGCTGGCCGGATCGGTGCCGGCGGGTGCGCTGGCGATGATGCTGATCGGGGCCGGACAGGGGATGCACATGACGATGATGGCGACCTTCTGGGCCGAGGTATTCGGCACTCGTCATCTGGGTGCCATCAGGGCGATGATGGGGGCGGTCATGGTGCTGGGCACGGCGATCGGTCCCGGCGTGACTGGCACCGTCATTGATCTGGGGCTAGATTTTCCAACGCAGGGCTATGGCATTGCGGTCTATTTCCTGCTGGCCAGCGGGCTGGCGGCACTGGCCAGTCGCGTGGCCCTGCGCGACAGTGCGAGCGACGCGAGCTGACCTGTGCATGACCCGCAACTGATCGACACCCCGGCCCTGCCGGTCTATCGTGACCTGTCCTGGTGGGCCCATTTCCGGGCCTGACAGCACGCGGAACGGCAGGGCAGGAAGCGGATGATCTCGAAATATGCATGGTACCTGCGTGAGGTGCTCAAGAAAGTCTGGGTTCGCGTGGCCGGTTTCGCCCTTCTGGCGATGCTGTCTATCGGCTTGGCGCGGCTGCTTTCTCCTTTGCTGGAAGGGAATGAGACCCTCAAGGCCGGGGCCGATGCTGTCGAGCAACTGTTGGAGGTGCTGACGACCTCGATGCTGGCGGTCACGACATTCTCGCTGTCGATCGCCGTGTCGGCCTTCGCCGCCGCTGCCAGCACGGCCACGCCCCGCGCCGCCGTCCTGCTGCAGGAAGACCGCACGACGCAGAACGTGCTGGCCACATTTCTGGGGGCTTTCCTGTTCGGGTTGGTGGGGTTGGTGGCGCTCAATGCGGAACTTTACAATGAATCCGGTCGGGTTGTGTTGTTCGTGTTTACGGTGACGGTCATTGGGCTTGTGGTGTTGGCGCTGATCCGCTGGATCGACCACCTGATGAGCTTCGGGCGCATGGGCGACACGTTGAACCGGGTCGAGACGGCCGCGACCGAGGCCTGGACCCTGCGCCTGAGCGATCCTTATCTGGGGGGACGAAAACTGGGTGAGACACCGCCCGCGCCTCTTTTTGCAGTCCATAACCGCACGTCCGGCTATGTGCAGCATATCGACATGGAGTCGTTGCAGGAATGTGCGACGGAGCTGGACGCGGTCGTCTATCTGAACAGTCTGCCGGGCCGGTTCGTCGCATCGGGGGAACCGATCCTGTGGATAGGCCGTCAGCATGTTGAGGACAATCATGTCGATACACTGGTCGATGCCATCGCCATCGGGACCCGCCGCACCTTCGAGGAAGACCCGCGTTTCGGGCTGATCGTCCTGTCCGAGATCGCGTCGCGCGCGCTGTCGCCTGCTGTGAATGATCCCGGCACGGCGATCGACATCCTGGGCCGGTTTGTGCGGATATTGTCCCTTTGGAAGGACAGATCCGAGCCGGAGGTGCGTTTTGACCGGGTGTTCATCCCGCCCCTGACGGTACAGGACGCCATGGAGGATGCGTTCCGGCCGCTGGCCCGCGACGGGGCCGGTCTGGTCGAGGTGCAGATCCGCTTGCAGAAAACGCTTGCTTCGCTGCGTGCCATCGCACCCGATGTGTTTGACGAGCCCGCCGCCTCCATGTCTCGTGATGCCTTGGCGCGCGCCGAAGCGGCCTCTCTTCTTCCCGCCGATCTGGAGGCGATCCGCGCTGCGGCAGGTCATAAGGACCCAGGTGCGCCGGAGCGGTCCGCTGCGGTCGAGGACAGGTCCGAAACGGCGAAACAGCAGATCTGAGCGCTGCGCCACACAAGGCTGCCATGGCGGCAACCGACATGAAAAAAACCCCGCCCGAAGGCGGGGTTTTTCATTTCGTTCAGATCGGACCGATCAGTTCGGGATCGTGCCTTCGATGCCTTCGACATAGAAGTCCATGCCCAGCAGTGTGCCATCGTCAGCCACTTCGCCGTCAGCCAGCCAGACCGAGCCATTCTGCTTGTTCAGCGGACCGGTGAAGGGGTGATAATCGCCCTTGGCAATCGCATCCTTCAGCGCCAGCGCTTCGGCCTTTACATCGGCGGGGACCTTGTCGGTGATCTCGCCAATGCCGACCATGCCCGGCCCGATGCCGTCCCATGTGTCGGTCGAGGTCCAGGTCCCGTCCATCACCGCCTTGACGCGGGCGATGTAGTAGGGTGCCCAGTTGTCGATGATCGACGACACGCGCGGACCATCTGCGTATTCGCTCATGTCGGACGCCTGACCGAAGCCGATGATGTTGCCGGCTTCTGCGGCAGCGGCCAGCGGTGCGGTGGAATCGGTGTGCTGCAGGATCACGTCGGCACCCTGTTCGATCAGGACCTTGGCCGCGTCAGCCTCTTTCGCGGGATCGAACCAGGTATAGGCCCAGACGATCTTGAACTGCACGTCCGGGTTCACCTTGCGTGCATGAATGAAGGCCGAGTTGATGCCGCGGATCACTTCGGGGATCGGGTAGGAGCCGATATAGCCCACGATGTTGGATTCCGTCATCTTGCCAGCGATATGGCCCTGAATAGCGCGGCCCTCATAGAAGCGTGCCGAATAGGTGGACACGTTGTCCGCGCGCTTGTAACCGGTCGCATGCTCGAACTTCACATCGGGAAACTTGGCCGCGACGTTGATCGTCGGGTCCATGAAGCCGAAGGATGTCGTGAAGATCAGTTTGGCACCATCCAGCGCCATCTGGGTCATCACGCGCTCTGCGTCCGGGCCTTCGGGCACGGATTCGACGAAGACGGTTTCGACCTTGTCGCCGAATTCGGCTTCGACAGCCTGACGGCCCTTGTCATGCTCATAGGTCCAGCCGCCGTCACCGACGGGGCCGACATAGACAAAGCCCACTTTCAGCTTGTCCTGCGCCATGGCACCGGTGGCCAGACCCAGCGCAAGGGCTGCGGTGGTCAAGAGTTTCGATAGTTTCATACGGGTATCCCCCTGTTAGTGACGAACGCGGTATTGGCCTCATCGCGAGGCATGGAAAACACGGCCCAACGAGGCAGGCGCGCTGCTTTTGTCGGCCGACATGATGACCAGCACGAGGATGGTGATCAGATAGGGCGACATTGCCAGATACTCGACGGGAATCGCAACGCCTGCCGCCTGTAGATTCAGCTGTATTACGGTAACCCCGCCGAAAAGATAGGCACCCAGTAGCACGCGCCACGGTTTCCAACTGGCAAAGACCACCAGCGCCAGGGCAATCCAGCCGATTCCGGCGGTCATCCCCTCGGTCCATTGGGGCACGCGGATCAGGCTGATATAGGCTCCGCCCATGCCCGCGCAGGCCCCGCCGAACAGGATTGCCATGATGCGGATGCGCACGACCTTGTAACCCAGCGCATGGGCCGCCTCGTGGTTCTCGCCGACCGCCCGCAGGATCAGTCCCGCGCGCGTGTATTTCAACATGAACCAGACTGCCGTGACGATGATCAGGCCCAGATAGACCATCAGGTCATGCGAGAACAGGATCCGCCCCAGAACGGGCATGTCCGACAGGCCGGGGATGTTCAGTCGCGGAAAGGACGGTGGCCGGATGCCCTGATAGCCCTGCCCGATGAGCGAGGACAGACCAAGCCCGAACAGGGTCAGTCCAAGGCCCGAAGCCACCTGATTGGCCAGTGCCACCTGCGTGAGCAGCGCGAAAAGCAGCGACAGCACCGCCCCGCCCGCCGCTGCCGCCAGAACACCCAACAGCGGATTGCCGGTGTTGACCGCAATGGCAAAGCCGCAGATGGCACCGGTGATCATCATCCCTTCGACACCAAGGTTCAGAACGCCTGCCTTTTCCACGACCAGTTCTCCGACCGCCGCCAGCAAGAGTGGTGTTGCCGCGACCATCAGCGAGGCCAGCAGAAGGATCGGATTGATTGACGACAGATCCATCATGCCACCTCACGCCATGTCAGCCGCAGCCGGTAATTTGTCATCACATCGACAGCCAGAAGGAAGAACAGAAGCATTCCCTGGAACATCTGGATCGCCGCCGCGGGCAGGCCCAGCCGCGATTGTGCAATCTCGCCGCCAATATAGGTCAGCGCCATCAGCAGCCCCGCCAAGGCAATGCCAAGCGGATGCAGGCGCCCGAGGAAGGCCACGATGATTGCGGTGAAACCATAGCCTACGTTGAAGTCGATGCTGACGCGCCCCGCGGGACCCGAGACCTCGAACATGCCGGCAAGTCCCGCCAGCGCGCCGGCCAGACCCAGACAGATCAGCACGAGCCGGGCGGGATTGACGCCCGCGAAACGCGCCGCGCGCGGCGCCTCGCCGGTCAGGCGGATATGGAAGCCCAGAATATGCCGCGTCAACATCACATAGGCGAAGATCACCGCGATCAGCGCCGCGACCACGCCCCAATGCATCCCCGATCCAGCGATCAGTTCAGCGTTATGGGCGCTGGGATACTGTTGCAGGTTGCGCGAGCCGGGAAATCCGAACCCTTCGGGGTTCTTCATCAGTCCCAATGACATCGAGGCCAACAATTGCTCGGCCACATAAACCAGCATGAGCGAGACAAGGATTTCGTTCGTGCCGAACTTGACCTTCAACACCGCGGGGATCGTCGCCCAGGCCCAGCCGCCCAAGGCCCCGGCCATCACCATCAACGGAAAGATGAACCAGCCTTCCATCGGATAGAACATCAGGCCCACGCCCGCACCGGTCAGTGCGCCGACGATATATTGTCCTTCGGCCCCGATGTTCCAGATGCCTGCCCTGAATCCAAGGCTCAGACCAATGGCGATCAGGATCAGTGGCGCGCCCTTCACCAGAAGCTGCGGACGGTAGAAGAACGCGAATTCCGAAAACAGCGGGTCCCAGAAAATCGTACGGATCGCCACCAAAGGGTCCTTGCCCAGAAGCGCGAAGAGCGCCCCGCCCGCGATCATCGTGGCGATCACAGCCACGACAGGGGCCAGCCAGACCCAGGCTTTCGACGGCTGTGGCCGTTTTTCCAGCTTCAGCATGGCGCGGCCCCCGTTTCATCTTGCCAAAAATACTCGAACGTCAACGCCTCAGACATGCGCCACCTCCATGTCATGGGCTCCACCCATCATCAGTCCGATCTCTTCGATATTCAGTTCGGATGTGGGCCTGATGCGCGACAACCGCCCCTCGTTCAGTGCACCGAACCTGTCCGAAATCTCCATCAATTCGTCCAGATCCTGACTGATCACAACCACCGCCGTGCCCCCTGCCGCAAGATCCAGCAGCGCCTGTCGGATTGCGGCGGCGGCGGACGCATCGACACCCCAAGTCGGTTGGTTCACGACCAGCACTTCGGGGCGCTGCATCACTTCGCGGCCGATCACGAATTTCTGCAGGTTGCCACCCGACAAGGACCGCGCAGCATTGCCTGGCCCCGGTGTGCGCACATCGAAGCGCGCGATGATCGCCTCGGCGAAACCCTTCGCCTTAGTCCAGTCCAGAAAACCGCGCCGCTCCAGCCCCTCGCGCAGCGACCCTGTCAGCATGGCGTTTTCGGTCAGGCTCATATCAGGGGCCGCCGCATGGCCCAATCGCTCCTCGGGCGCGCAGAGCAAACCGATCCGCCGTCGCTCCATCGGCCCCAGCGCGCCAACGGGGGTGCCGTGCATCCGCACCATATCGGGGGCGGATCGCAATTCACCCGACAGCGCCCCCAGAAGTTCGTCCTGCCCATTACCCGCGACACCGCCCAGACCCAGCACTTCGCCCTGCCGGACGGCCAGACTGACCCCCGTCAGCGAACAGCCAAAAGCCGAGGGCGAGCGTACGGACAATTCGCTCAGCTCCAGTGCCACATCGCCAAGGGCCCGTCCGCTGCGTTCCGGTGTGTGCAGCACCGTGCCCACCATCATCTCGGCCAGTTGCCGCGCGGTCGTGTCGGCAGGGGTGCATGTCGCGACCTTCTTGCCCAGCCGCAGGATCGTGGCGGTATCGCACAGAGCGCGGATCTCCTCCAGCTTGTGACTGATATAGAGGATCGCCACCCCTTCGGCCGTCAGCTTGCGCAGGGTCTGGAACAGGATCTCGACCTCCTGCGGGGTCAGCACCGATGTCGGTTCGTCCATGATCAGCAGGCGCGGGTCCTGCAACAGGCAGCGGATGATCTCGACCCGCTGGCGTTCACCGGCTGACAGATCCCCCACGGTGCGGAACGGGTCCAGCGGCAGGCCATAGGTTTCCGACACCTCGCGGATACGTCCGGCCAGATCGGCCAGACGCGGCGGGTCCTCCATTCCAAGCGCCACGTTTTCCGCCACGTTCAGCGCGTCGAACAGCGAGAAATGCTGAAACACCATGGCGACACCGGCAGCGCGCGCCGCGCGCGGTTCTGCTGGCGCATAGGGAGTGCCCTGAAAGGTCATGCTGCCGTGGTCGGGTTTGACCAGACCGTAGATCATCTTGACCAGCGTCGACTTGCCAGCGCCATTCTCGCCCAAGAGGGCGTGAACCTCGCCTTGCCTCACGTCGAAGGACACGTCGGAATTCGCCACCACACCGGGGTAGGCCTTTGTCAGACCGTGAATACTCAGAACCGGTGCCGTCATGCGCTGCGTTCCTTCTGTGCGGATCTGACCATGATATCGCTCAATAAGCCGGAGGCGACGCCGATGGCAATTGCCTGTGGGTGCTTGCCCAGTGCCGGTAGCCCGATGGGACAGCAGATGCGCGCGATTTGGGCGGGCGCATGGTCCAAAGCTGCCAAGCGTGACTTGAACCGCGCCCACTTCGTCGCTGATCCGATCAACCCGACGCTGGCAAAGCCATGGCCCAGCAACCCGTGGCACAGGGCAAGGTCCAGCGCATGGGAATAGGTCAGGATCAGGTGATGCGCGTCATGCGGCGCATGGCGCACCACACGTGCGGGATCTGTGGCGGGAAGTACCGTCACGCTGTCGGGCACATGCGCGGGGAACCGGGCCGGGCCTGTGTCGATCCATGTGATCGCCAGATCGGGCAGGGGTGCCATGACATCGACCAGCGCGCGCCCCACATGGCCCGCCCCCCAGATCCACAGAGGGATGGACGCCCGCGTCACGGGTTCCACCATCCAGCCTTCGACCAGTTGCGGCGCGGGGCACCGCCCCTGTCCACGCGCCTGTGTCCGAATCCGTTGCACTGCCAATGGCATCCGGGCCTCGGCCAGCACGGGGCGGGCGATCACCTCCAAACCTTCAAGATCTGCGACGGATGCGGCGTCGTGCACTTCGGCCAGAAGCTGCACCGAACCCCCACAGCATTGTCCCAGATCGGGTCCAAGCGCATGGCGCGACAGCCGCATGGCCGGACCGCCCGCCACCATCGCTCGCGCCGCCTGGGCGGCCTGATACTCCAGCGCGCCCCCTCCGATCGTGCCGGACTGGCCGTTTGGCCAGACCAACATGGCTGCACCAACCTCGCGCGGGGATGATCCGCGCACGTCGGCGATTACCACCCGCACGACACGGCCATGTTGCGCGACGGCTGCGCGCAGGGTGTCCAGATCAAAGCCCATCGCGCACGCTCTGCACTGCGGCCAGGATACGCTCGGGCGTGGCCGGAGCGTCCAGCGCGGGATAGCCCGGCCCGCAGGCCGCCACCGCGTCCGAGATCGCCATCAACGCCGAAATACCTAGCATAAGGGGGGGCTCGCCCACCGCCTTGGACCGATAGATCGTGTCCTCGCGGTTCGCGCCGTCCCAGAGCGCCACGTTGAAAATGGCCGGCCGATCCGACACAGCCGGGATCTTGTAGGTCGAGGGCGCATGGGTGCGCAGCCGACCTTTGTCATCCCAGACCAGTTCCTCCATCGTCAGCCAGCCTGCACCCTGCACATAGCCGCCCTCGATCTGGCCGATATCCAGAGCGGGGTTCAGGCTGTTACCCGCGTCGTGCAAAAGGTCCGCGCGCAGGATGCGGTTCTCGCCGGTCAGGGTGTCGATCACCACCTCGGTCAGCGCCGCACCATAGGCGAAGTAGAAGAATGGTCGCCCATGGCCCTTGATGCGGTCCCATTGCACCTTGGGCGTGGCATAGAACCCGGTCGATGACAGGCTGACCCGCGCGGCATAGGCCATCTGTGCGGCTTCGGCAAAGCTGTAGCTGGCCTCGGCCACGATGACCCGCCCGCCTTCGAACCGGACCGCTCCAGCATCCACCTGATGCAACCCCGCCAGATGCGCGGCCATCCGGTCGCGGATCGTGTCACAGGCGGCCTTCACCGCCATGCCGTTCAGGTCCGACCCGGATGATGCCGCGGTGGCCGAGGTGTTGGGCACCTTGCCCGTATCGGTCGCGGTGATTTTCACCGCCCCCACATCCAGTCCGAACCGCGCCGCGGCCACCTGCGCCACCTTCTGGAACAGGCCCTGTCCCATTTCGGTGCCGCCATGGTTCAGATGTACCGATCCGTCCTGATAAACATGTACCAATGCCCCCGCCTGATTGAGATGCGTCAGCGTGAAGGAGATCCCGAATTTCACCGGAGTCAGCGCCAGCCCGCGTTTGAGCACCGGGTTCGCGGCATTCCAGTCCGCCACGGCCTGCCGCCGCTGGTCATATTCTGCCGTTTCGGCCAGACGGCCGGTCAGGGCGTGCAGGATGAAATCATCGACCTCCATCCCGTAGGGCGTGGTCTGTTTCCTCTTGCCGGAAATATCCTCGGGGGGGTGTTCAGCGAAGGTGAACCGGGGGGCAGACAGCCCCCCTGCGCCGCCCGCCGCAGGCGTGGCCTCGGCATAGTAATTCACCCGCCGCACCGCCAGAGGGTCGCGACCCAGATGATGGGCGATGTGATCCATCACCCGTTCGATCCCGACCATGCCCTGAGGGCCGCCAAAGCCGCGAAAGGCCGTGGCGCTTTGGGTGTTGGTCTTCAGCCGGTGACTTTCGATCCGCGCATTTTCAAGCAGATAGGCATTGTCCGCATGCAGCATGGCACGATCCGCCACCGGCAAGGACAGGTCCTGCGCCCAGCCGCAACGGGCATAGTGCACAAACTCCACGCCAGTGATGCGGCCAGTGTCATCGAACCCTGCCACATAGTCGATGCGGAAATCATGCCGCTTGCCGGTGATGACCATGTCATCGTCGCGGTCATAGCGCATCTTGCAGGGCCGTCCGGTCAGCGACGCGGCTACGGCACAGGCGACAGCCAGCGCGTTGCCCTGACTTTCCTTGCCACCGAAGCCGCCGCCCATGCGGCGCACTTCGACCCGGACGGCATGCATCGGCACGCCCAAGGCCTCGGCCACCTTGTGCTGGATCTCGGTCGGGTGCTGGGTGGAGCTGTGCACGACCATATCCCCGCCCTCCTGCGGCATGGCCAATGCGGCTTGTCCTTCCAGATAGAAATGTTCCTGACCGCCGATTTCGAAACGCCCTTCGACGCGATGGGGTGCTGCGGCGATCGCGGACGCGGCATCGCCCTTGGTATAGATGCGCGGTCCATCCTCGAAGCGGCTGTTCGCGGCCATGGCCTTATCAATGGTGAGGATCGGATCTTCCTCGGCATAGTCGATCCGGCCCAGTCGTGCCGCCTGCCGCGCGGCCAGATGGCTGTCGGCCACCACCGCAAAGACAGGCTGACCCAGATAATGCACCTGACCTGTGGCCAGAAGCGGCTCGTCATGGGCCGAGGGCGAGACGTCATTGGCGAAAGGCAGGTCTTCCGCCGTCAGCACCATGACCACGCCGGGGGCGGCGCGCACATCTGCAAGATTCATCCCCGTGATCCGGCCCCGCGCAATGCTGGACAAACCGAAGGCCAGATGCAGCGTATCGGCGGGAACGGGGATATCGTCCACATAGCGAGCCTGCCCCGTCACATGCAGGCGGGCCGCGTCATGAGGCAGCGGTTTGGCGACACTCATGGCTGCACCTCCATGATCGATGTCGATTGACCCGTGTCCTCAAGAAAATAGCGGCGCAGCATGTTTGCCGCTGTTTGCAGCCGGTAGGCGGCCGAGGCGCGCATGTCCGACAGCGGAGTGTAATCCTGCGAGAAAGCCTGCATCGCTTTCGCGACAGTGGCATCGGTCCATGGGTGACCGAGAAGTGCCGCCTCGACATGCGCGGCCCGCTTGGGCGTTCCGGCCATCCCGCCGTAGGCGATACGGGCAGCGGTCACGCGGCCATCCGCCAGGGTGATGTTGAAGCAGCCGCAGAGGGCCGAGATATCCTGATCGAAGCGCTTGCTGAGTTTGTAGCAACGCAGGCGGTCGGGTTGGCGTGGAAGGGTGATGCTTTCGACGAATTCGCCGCGGCGTCGGTCTTGCTTGCCGTAATCGAGGAAGAAGTCCTCAAGGGGCATGGACCGCCTGTCCTTACCCTGTCGCAGATGGAGAGTCGCCCCCAACGCGATGAGCGCGGGTGGGCCATCCCCGATGGGCGAGCCATTGGCGATATTGCCGCCGATGGTCGCCGCCGCGCGAACCTGCGCCGAGCCATAGCGCCGCAGCATCGCGGCAAAGGAAGGGTGCATTTCCTCCATCAGCGGGATCAGCCGCGCAATGGTGACTCCTGCACCGATGGTCAACCCGTCCGCCTCTTGCGCGATCTGCTTGAGGTCGTCGCATCGATTGAGAAAGATCATCTGCCCCAGCTCGCGCATCTGCTTGGTCACCCACAGCCCCACATCGGTGGCACCTGCCACAAGCGTGGCGTCGGGGTTGTCGGCATAGGCGGTGGCCAGTTCGTCCAATGTTCTTGGCTGCAGGGCTGCGGGGGGATTGCCGCCCCCCACGTCGAACCCTTGGTTTGAGGATCCCGCTGCAGATACCTCTGCCAGAAAGAAGCGCCGATCCGCATTCATCCATTCGGGAACGGGCGCGCTTTCGGCCGCCTTGGCTGCGCGGATGATGGGGGCATAGCCGGTGCAGCGGCACAGATTGCCCGCAAGCGCGGTGTCGTGATCCGTCGCGCCATTCAGATGCGCCACGGCCATGGACGCCACGAATCCAGGTGTGCAGAACCCGCACTGGCTGCCGTGATGGTCCACCATCGCCTGCTGCACAGGATGCAGGGCGTTGTCAGGGCCGGTGATTCCCTCAACCGTGCGCAGGGCGCGGCCGTCAAGTTGCGGCAAAAACAGGATGCAGGCGTTGAGCGCCTGTGTCGTGCCATCCGGGTCGGTGACCATCACCGTGCAGGCCCCGCAGTCGCCCTCGTTGCATCCTTCCTTGGTCGCGGTCAGGCCACGCGTATCGCGCAGCCAATCCAGAGTGGTGGCCGTGGGTGCGACATCGGTCAGCACCACGTGTTCCCCGTTCAGACGAAAGGAGATATCCATGTTGAAAAAGCCTGCCGCCTTACCCGTTGTTTGCCCGTGGATGCGCTGTCTCGATGCGGCGTAGAGCAGCGCGGGCCCCTGTTGGTTCCCTCCAGAAAAGCGTGGATTCGGTCACTTGGCAAGCGAAAGCTTCGGCGCGGGGCATGACCCAAGGGCAAGAGGCGCGGATTTTCTGCGCTTCCAGAGGGGCAGGGCTTGGGGTAGCTTTGGCCTCATGAGCAGTTCCCCCCGATTCATCCATCTCCGCGTTCACACCGAATATTCCCTGCTGGAAGGCGCGGTGCGGCTGAAGAAACTGCCGGGCCTTTGCGCGGCGGCGGGGATGCCTGCCGTCGCTGTGACAGACACCAACAACATGTTCGCCGCACTGGAATTTTCGGTCGGCGCAAACGGTGCGGGCGTGCAGCCCATCATGGGATGTCAGGTGTCGCTTGCCTATCTGCCTACCCAACCGGGAGAGCGGCCGCGTGATCCGGCCGGGGTCGTGCTTCTGGCGCAGAACGAGACCGGGTATGAAAACCTGATGCGGCTGAACAGTTGCCTCTATCTGGACAAGGCGGGACAGTTGCCGCAGGTCACGATGGAGGAGTTGTCCGAATTCAGCGCTGGTCTGATCTGCCTGTCCGGTGGCCCTGATGGCCCGGTGGGGCGGCTGTTGCGCGCGGGTCAGCGCCCGGCGGCCGAGGATCTGATGCGCCGTCTGGCCGCGATCTATCCTGATCGGCTTTATGTGGAACTGCAGCGCCACCCCGAAGGTGGCGGCTTGCCAGAGGCAGAGCGCCTGTCCGAGCGCGGTTTTGTCGAGATGGCCTATGCGATGGACCTGCCGCTGGTGGCAACCAATGATGTGTATTTCCCCAAATCCGACATGTACGAGGCGCATGATGCGCTGATCTGCATTGCCGAGGGGGCCTATGTCGATCAGCAGGGTCCCCGCCGTCGCCTGACGGCGCAGCACTATTTCAAATCGCCGCAGGAAATGGCGACGCTTTTCGCCGATTTGCCTGAGGCGATTGAAAATACGGTTGAAATTGCCCGGCGATGCGCATTTCGCGCCTATAAGCGCGATCCGATCCTGCCCAAATTCGCCGATGACGAGGTGCAGGAATTGCGCCGTCAGGCAAAAGAAGGTCTGGCCGCGCGTCTTGCCGTGATCCCCCATGCCGCCACGGTCGAGGACTATGAAAAACGCCTCGATTTCGAACTGGGCATCATCGAGGGCATGGGCTTTCCCGGTTATTTCCTGATCGTGGCCGATTTTATCAAATGGGCCAAGGATCACGACATTCCCGTGGGACCGGGGCGCGGGTCGGGGGCGGGCTCTCTGGTGGCTTATGCCCTGACGATCACCGATCTTGACCCCTTGCGCTACTCCCTGCTGTTCGAGCGGTTCCTGAATCCCGAACGTGTCTCGATGCCCGACTTCGACATCGACTTCTGCATGGATCGCCGCGAGGAGGTGATCCGCTATGTGCAGGACCGCTATGGCCGCGACAAGGTGGGGCAGATCATCACCTTCGGTGCGCTGCTGTCCAAGGCGGCGGTGCGCGATATCGGTCGGGTGTTGCAGATGCCCTATGGGCAGGTGGACCGGCTGTCCAAGCTGATCCCGGTCGAGGGCGTCAAGCCTGTCAGCATCGAGCAGGCGCTGGCGCAGGAAGAACGTCTGCGCGAGGCGGCGCGATCGGAAGAAGTCGTGAAGCGCCTTCTCGACTACGGCCAGCAGGTCGAAGGCCTGCTGCGCAACGCGTCAACCCACGCTGCCGGTGTGGTGATTGGCGACCGTCCGCTGGACCGCCTTGTGCCGCTCTATCAGGACCCGCGTTCGGATATGCCGGCGACCCAATTCAACATGAAATGGGTGGAACAGGCGGGTCTGGTGAAGTTCGACTTTCTGGGACTCAAGACCCTGACGGTGATCCAGAATGCGGTCGATCTGATCAAGGGGCAGGGGCGGCATCTGCATATCCGCGCCGACGGGGTGCAGCTTTACGATCCGCCAGAAGGGGCCGTGGATGATATCGGGGCCATCCCTCTGGATGATGAAGCGACCTATAAACTCTATGCCAGCGCCAAGACCGTAGCCGTGTTTCAGGTGGAATCCAGCGGCATGATGGACGCGCTGCGCCGCATGAAGCCCACCTGCATCGAGGATATCGTGGCGCTGGTCGCCCTTTATCGTCCGGGCCCGATGGAGAACATTCCCACCTATTGCGAGGTCAAGAACGGGCTGAAAGAGCGCGCGTCGATCCATCCGTTGATCGACCATATCCTTGAGGAAACCCAGGGCATCATCGTCTATCAGGAACAGGTGATGCAGATCGCGCAGGAGATGGCAGGCTACAGCCTTGGTGGCGCCGACCTGTTGCGCCGCGCCATGGGCAAGAAGATCGCCGAGGAGATGGCCAAGGAACGCCCCAAGTTCGAAAAGGGCGCCATGGCCAATGGGGTGGACAAGAAGAAAGCCTCCGAGGTCTTCGACCTTCTGGAGAAATTCGCCAATTACGGCTTCAACAAATCGCACGCCGCCGCCTATGCCGTGGTCAGCTATCAAACAGCATGGCTAAAGGCGAACCATCCGGTTGAATTCATGGCCGGGGTGATGAACTGCGACAGCCATCTGACCGACAAGCTGTCGACCTATGCCGAGGAAGTCCGGCGGGGCATGGGGATCGAGATCGTACCCCCTTGTGTCAACCGTTCAGATGCCGGGTTCACGGTGCGCGAGGGCAAACTGGTCTATGCGCTGGGCGCGCTGAAGAACGTGGGCATGGATGCGATGCGGATGATCACCGCCGCGCGTCGCGACGAGGCGGGGCGCGAGAAGCCCTTTGTCACGCTGTTTGATTTCGCCCGACGGGTGGATCTGAAACGGGTGGGCAAGCGACCGCTGGAGATGCTGGCCCGCGCAGGTGCCTTTGACATGCTGGACACCAACCGCCGCCGCGTCTTCGAGGCGCTGGATGCGCTGGTCGGCTATTCTGCTGCGATCCACGAGCAGAAAGCCTCCAATCAGGTTTCGCTTTTCGGCGATGCGGGTGAGGACCTGCCCGAGCCCCGCCTAATGCCGGTGTCCGACTGGCAAGCGCTGGAGCGGCTGGACGAAGAGCACAAGGCGATCGGGTTCTACCTGTCCGGCCATCCGCTGGACGATTACCTGCCCGCCCTGAAGCGGCGCAACGTGATGACCCTGGCCGAATTGCAGGCCCGGGCGGAACAGGCGGGTGGGGCCATCGGCAAGGTGGGCGTGCTGGTCTCGGCCCTGCAGGAGCGCAAATCAGGGCGCGGCACGCGGTTCTTCCGCATGAACATCTCGGACCCCACGTCGCAGGTTTCGGGAATCGCGATGTTCTGTGATGATTTCGACGCCGCGCGGCGCGTCTTTGATCAGACCCATCAGGTGGTGATGACTCTGGAGGCGCGTTTCAACGAAGGGCAGTTTGACCCCGTCGGTCGGTCTGTGGTCGCGATGGACGGTGTGGTGGCGGAAGCGGGGGCCACGGGCCTGAGGATCTTCATCGAGGATGCCAGCGCGATCGCTACCGTCGCCTCGGTTCTGGCGCAGGCCGGTGAGGCGCAACGCAACCTGCCACGCGGTCCTGTGATGCTCTGCCTCATGGACCCCGGCCTGCCCGGCGAGACCGAGATTGACACCGGGCAGGAATTCCCGATGAACCCGCAGATCAAAGGGGCGATCCGCTCCTTGCCCGGTGTGATGGAAGTGCAGGAAGTCTGAACTGCATTACCAATGCGGCGGGCGCTGGTCTGTCAGTACAACGCTGTCGCCCGCGGTGCTTTCGCGCTCGGCCTCGCGCTGCATCAACATCTCGACTCGCCGGGTCAGGCGGTCAATCTCGGTCTGCTGGGCTGCCACCACATCCGAGAGGTCATCCACCGTGCGGATCAGATGGGCCAGTTTCTCTTCCAGATGTTGCATGACGCCTCCTTTTGCGGTGGTGTTGATAGCATGCAGGCAGATCACAGGGAAGGACAGGGCATGACAGTCAGGATCGACAGGCAGGACCGGGTGGCGGTGGTCACGATCGACCGGCCACAGGCGCGCAATGCGGTAAACCCTGAGACGGCGCAGGCTTTGTTCGACGCGTTTCTTGTCCTTGAAGAGGATGCAGGTATCGACGTGATGATCCTGACCGGGGCGGACGGGGCCTTTTGCGCAGGATTCGATCTGAAAACCGCCGCCGATGGGTCTGCGGCCAGCTGGATCGAGGCGGTCAATATCCCCGATGACTGGACTGACCCGGTGGCCCAACCCATTCCCGGACCGATGGGGCCATCGCGTCTGATGCTGTCCAAACCCATCATTGCCGCCATTGAAGGCCCGGCGGTCGCGGGTGGAATGGAGTTGGCCGCATGGTGCGACATGCGCGTGATGGCGCTGGGCGCCGTGATGGGAATCTATTGCCGCCGCTGGGGCGTGCCCCTGATCGACGGGGGCACCTTCCGGTTGCCGCGTGTCGTGGGGCAGGGCCGCGCCAATGACCTGATCCTGACGGGCCGACCCGTGGATGCCGAGGAGGCTTATCAGATCGGCCTTGCCGACCGCGTCGTGCCGCGGGGGCAGGCGCTGGCCGCAGCGTTGGAACTTGCCGAAAGCCTGACCCGTTTTCCGCAGGGCTGTA
The DNA here is from genome assembly GCF_028802875.1 of Seohaeicola sp. 4SK31. NCBI lineage: Bacteria > Pseudomonadati > Pseudomonadota > Alphaproteobacteria > Rhodobacterales > Roseobacteraceae > Seohaeicola > Seohaeicola sp. 4SK31. Next base: position 102,506 of record NZ_JARAMP010000015.1, read on the forward strand.
TGCGCGCCGATTTCCTGTCTGCGCGGATACAGCCCAGCGAACTGGCGGATGCCTTGCGCCGCGAATGGGCCTCATCGGCGATGTTCGCCGCAGAGGGCCGGGCGGGTGCCACGCGCTTCTCTCATGGCCATGGACGCGCCGGCCGTTTCGACGATCTCTGACCCTTCCCTTTCATTGTTCCCCACACTCGCATTGCGCCGCCCGCGCCCGTCGCGCGGCCTGATCGGGCGCGCCCCGCTTGCCCCCTTGCCCCGCATCCGCTAGAGGCAAGCCGGACAAGAGACCACCCGCCGACGACCGCCCCGATCAAGACTGAGGGAGCCAGCCATGGCCAAGGACAAGAAGACCCCGCGCCCGCGTGCCGAAACCCCGAAAGGGTTCCGCGACTATTTCGGTGCAGATGTCACGATGCGCAGCGCGATGCTGGCGACCATCGCCGGGGTCTATCATCGCTACGGCTTTGACGCGCTTGAGTCCTCGGCCGTCGAAACTGTCGAGGCGCTGGGCAAGTTCCTGCCCGATGTGGACCGCCCGAATGCGGGTGTTTTCGCATGGCAGGAAGCGCCCGAGCATGAGGGCGAGAATGCGAAACCCGGCGATTGGCTGGCGCTGCGCTATGACCTGACAGCACCCTTGGCCCGCGTCTATGCCCAGCACCGCAACGATCTGCCGCTGCCTTATCGCCGCTATGCGATGGGGCCTGTCTGGCGCAATGAAAAGCCGGGGCCGGGTCGGTTCCGCCAGTTCTATCAATGTGATGCAGATACGGTGGGCGCGGCAAGCGTGGCGGCGGATGCCGAGATTTGCGCCATGCTGGCCGACACGCTGGAGGAGGTGGGCATCCCCCGCGGCGATTACATAGTGCGGATCAACAACCGCAAGGTTCTGAACGGTATTCTGGAGGTCATGGGTCTGCCCGAGGGTGACGCGCGCGAGGCCGTGCTGCGCACCATCGACAAGTTTGACAAGGTGGGCGAGGCGGGTGTGCGCGAGTTGCTCACCAAAGGCCGGCTGGATGCCTCGGGCGCGTTTATCGACGGGGTGGGGCTGGAGGCCGCGCAGGCGGATCCTGTCATTGCCTTCCTGACGTCAAAGGCTGACACGGTGTCCGAAACCCTGTCCAACCTGCGTGCCGCCGTGGGCGGCTCTGCCATCGGTGTGGAAGGTGTTTCCGAACTGGAACAGATGGCGGATCTGGTCGCGGCGCAAGGCTATGGCCCCGACCGCATCGTGATCGACCCATCTGTTGTGCGTGGCTTGGGCTATTACACCGGACCCGTGTTCGAGGCCGAACTAACATTCGAGATTTTCGACGAAAAGGGCCGCAAGCGGCAATTCGGCTCGGTCGCCGGGGGCGGGCGCTACGACGATCTGGTCAAGCGCTTCACCGGGCAGGAAGTGCCGGCCACGGGTGTCTCGATTGGTGTGGACCGTCTGCTGGCCGCCCTGCGCGAAAAGGGCCGGATGCAGGCCAGCGAACAGGGGCCTGTGGTCGTGACCGTGATGGACCGCGACCGGATGGCGGATTATCAGGCTATGGCTGGCGAATTGCGCCGCGCGGGTATCAGGGCCGAGGTTTATCTGGGCAACCCCAAGCAGTTCGGCAACCAGTTGAAATATGCGGACAAACGCGCATCCCCCGTGGCCATCATCGAGGGTGGCGATGAAAAGGCGCGGGGTGTGGTGCAGATCAAGGATCTGATCCTTGGTGCCCAGATCGCCGCCAATGCGACGCTGGAGGAATGGCAAAGTCGCCCCAGCCAATACGAGGTGCCGCGTGACCAGATGGTCTCGAAGGTTCTTGAGATTCTGCAAGGGCAGGGGTGATGCCACAAAGCCCAGCCGACCGCACCGCAGCGCGCACCGCCATACGGGACGAAGCCACACGTTTGCGCGCGCTGTTTGAAGCCGCGGGCGCGCAGGTCGTGGACCCGCCCGTGCTGCAACCCGCCGACACGCTGCTGGACCTTTACGGCGAGGATATTCGCGCCCGCGCCTATGTCACATCCGACGCCGTGCGCGGCGAACAGATGTTGCGCCCCGATTTCACCGTGCCCGTGGTGCAGATGCACATGGCGCACGGGGCGGAACCCGCGCGCTATACCTATGCCGGAGAGGTGTTCCGGCGGCAGGAGGATTTCCCTGATCGCGCCAACGAGTATTTCCAGACAGGATATGAGGTCTTCGACCGCACCGACCCGGCGGCGGCGGATGCCGAAGTTTTTGCCCTGATCCGTGAAGCCCTTGGCGATCTGCCGCTGCGCGCCGCCATGGGCGATATCGGTATTCTGACGGCGGCTGTGGACGGGTTGGAGACGACGCCCGCGCGCAAGGCTGCGCTGCGCCGCCACATCTGGCGGCCGCGCCGTTTCCGCGCGCTTCTGGATCGTTATGCGGGCCGCACCCCCGTCCCCGAGACGAGGGCCGCGCTGCTGGCATCGGCTGATCCTTTGGCCGATTGCGCGCCCTTGATCGGTCTGAGGGACCGGGCCGAAATCGCGGCGCGGATCGAGCGGTTGCGTGACGATGCCGCCGCCCCGCCGATCAGCGAAAATGCCGTGGCGTTGCTGGATGCGATCCTGAGCGTGCGCGAAACACTGCCCTTCGCGCTGGACCACCTGCGGGACATCTCGGTCGATCTGCAGGCTATCGCCCCCGCGGTGGAGCGGCTGGCTGCCCGTGTAGAGGCTTTGTCCGCGCGTGGCATCGACATCGACACGCTGGAATTCGAAGCCAGCTATGGCCGCACGTCTATGGAATATTACGACGGCTTTGTCTTTGGCTTCTACGCAGAAGGGCGCAGCGACCTGCCGCCCGTGGCCACCGGCGGGCGTTATGACGCGCTGACGCGCGTGCTGGGGCAGGGGGCAGAGATCCCTGCCGTGGGCGGCGTGATCCGTCCCGGTCTGCTGCTGGATTTGAGGGCCGCACCATGACGATCAAGCTGGGGGTGCCGTCCAAGGGGCGGCTGATGGAAAAAACCTTCGAATGGTTCGCCGCCCGCGGGATCACCCTGTCGCGCAGTGCATCCGAGCGCGAATATGCCGGCGCTGTGGACGGGATCGACAATGTCGAACTGGTGCTACTGTCCGCCGGTGAAATCCCGCGCGAACTGGCGGCAGGACGCATCCATCTGGGCGTCACTGGCACCGATCTGGTGCGTGAAAAGCTAGGCCAATGGGATCAGCAGGTGCAGGAACTGGCCGAACTGGGTTTTGGTCATGCCGATCTGATCATCGCCGTCCCTGCGGCTTGGGTTGATGTGGACACATTGGACGATCTGGACGCCGCCGCCGCCGCTTTCCGCGCGCGCCACGGGTTCCGGATGCGGATCGCCACGAAATACCACCGTCTGGTGCGCGATTTCCTGCGTCATGCGGGGGTCGCGGATTATGCGCTCGTAGACAGCCAGGGCGCGACCGAGGGCACCGTCAAATTCGAAACCGCCGAAGCTGTGGCCGACATCACCTCGACGGGCGAGACGCTGCGGGCCAATCACCTCAAGCTTTTGCAGGACGGCATGATCCTGCGCTCGCAGGCGACGCTTTTCCGTAGCCGCGCCGCCGACATGACCGAGGCAGACCGTGCCACGCTTCAACAGCTATGCCAGATGATCGGGGTGGACTGAGCGGCTTCAGTCCTGACGCGGATCGAAGGAATCGGGCTTCACCCGCCCCTCGCGCAGCTTGAGGGCCAGACCCAGCGCGACACCCACGCCGATGGCGACGGTCAGATCAACCAGCACGGTCAAGGCCATCGTCAGCAGCAAGAGCAACCTGTCGGATGGGCGCTCGCGCATCCACGCGCCCCATTTATGCGGCTCGGCCATGTTCCAAGCGGTCAGGATCAGCAGCCCCGCCATGGCGGGCATAGCCAGCATGCCTGTCGGTCCCGCCGCCAGCATCATCATGGCCAGAATGGCGACGGCATGGATCATGCCTGCCACCGGTGTCTGCCCACCCGCGCGCACATTGGTGGCCGTGCGGGCGATGGCTCCTGTTGCCGGCAAGCCCCCGAAAGCCGCCGAGGCGAGGTTGGCCGCGCCCTGGGCTACGACTTCGGCATTGGGCTTGTGCCGCGCCCCTGTCATGCGGTCGGCCACCACGGCCGAGAGCAGCGATTCGATGCCCGCCAGAAATGCGATCACCAGCGCCGAGGGCAGCACCTCGATCATCCGGGCCACTGTGATCTCGGGCAGGCTGGGCATGGGCAGCGTGTTGGGCAAAGCTCCGAAACGTGCCTCGATCGTCTCGACCGGCAGCGACAGCAGCACAGCCGCCCCCGAGGTCAGCGCCAGCGCCACGATGAGGCCAGGAAGGCGGGGCGCCGCACGGCGAAAGACGATGATCAGGACCATCGTCGCAACCCCGACGCCAAAGGCTGCCATGCTGAAGGTCTCGCGGGCCGCCCATAGTGCGGGGATCTTGTGAAGCAGTTCCGCAGGCTCGTTCAGCAGCGACAGCCCCATCAGATCCTTGAGCTGGCTTGACGCGATCAGCACCGCGATTCCGATGGTAAAGCCATTCACCACGGCTTCGGGCACATGGGCGATCAGACTGCCTGCCCGCAGCCATCCTGCCACCAGAAGGATCACCCCCGCCATGGCCGTGGCCAGCAGCAGCCCGTCATAGCCATGTTGCGTGATCACGCCTGCCACGACCACGATGAACGCGCCCGTGGGCCCGCCGATCTGCACCGTGCTGCCACCAAGCGCCGAGATGATGAAGCCCGCGATAATCGCCGTGATGAGCCCCTGCGCCGGGGTTGCTCCCGAGGCGATGGCGATGGCCAGCGACAGCGGCAGGGCGACCATCGCAACGGTGATGCCTGCGAAAAGATCGGCGCGGAAGGTTGCGGAGGAGTAGGCGGAAAGACTGGTCAACAATTGGGGGCGAAGCATGGCACCTGTCCTGAAAAGGATGAGTGCAGCATGCGTCCGCAACCGGATGCATTCAAGCTGGATTTCAGAGGTTTATGCCGGGATGTTCAAGCCGGGCTGCGGCGCTGATCTAAAGCACACCCAGATCGGCCAATGCCGCGCTCAGGCTGCTGGGCAGCGCATCCTCATGGGCGCGACCCTTGGCCAGATCGGCAGGGGCATCCTTGGCCGCCAGATAGCGCCATCCCTGAAACGGTTTCTTCAGGGCCTGTGTCGTGCGGACCAGTTCAGGGTCCAGCACGATGGCGCAGCGGCGGATGCCGTCGCCGCCTGTCACCTCATCCAGCCGCAAGATGCGCTGGCGGCATTGCAGAACACCCTTGATGACCCAATAGATCGAGCCGCCGTCAAGGATTTCCGCCTCGCGCTTGGGCCACATGCGGGTGATGTGACGGGGCAGGCCATCCGGCCCCTTAGCCCGTGCAGAGGCCTGCCATTCGGCCAGATCCTCGACCCCTTCGGTGCCGACAGACAGCTTGATCAGATGTAACGGTTCCGGCATGTGTTTTCCCCAGTGGTTGTGGAGCATAGCGGGACTGACCCCGAGATCAAGGGGATCGGTTGGCCTCATTCCGTTCTCTCTGCCGTTGACCCGGACCCACCCCCGGCCTATTCTCGACGTCCTGTCACGGGACGCAACGCCTTCGGCGCGACCGCCCTGCAATACCCCATTCCGATGATCCGAGGACGCCGCCATGACCCGTTTTGCAGCCCCCATTTCCGAACAGATCTGGGACATGAAGTACCGGTTCAAGCAGGCGGATGGCACGCCCATCGACCGCTCGGTCGAGGATACCTGGCGCCGCATCGCGCGATCGCTGGCGCAGGTCGAACAGGACAGCGCCCTGTGGGAGGACGAGTTTTACGCGGCTTTGGAGGATTTCAAATACCTGCCCGCCGGCCGCATCACCGCAGGGGCGGGCACCGGGCGGCGGGTGACGCTGTTCAATTGCTTCGTGATGGGCACGATCCCCGACAGCATGGCAGGTATCTTCGACATGTTGAAGGAAGCGGCCCTCACCATGCAGCAAGGGGGCGGGATCGGCTATGATTTCTCGACCATCCGGCCGCGCGGGGCGGATGTTCTGGGCGTGGCGGCGGATGCGTCGGGCCCGTTGTCCTTTATGGATGTCTGGGATGCGATGTGCCGCACGATCATGTCTGCAGGCTCGCGCCGCGGGGCGATGATGGCCACCATGCGCTGCGATCATCCCGATATCGAGGCCTTCATCACCGCCAAATCGGATGCGGCGCGGTTGCGCATGTTCAACCTGTCGGTGCTGATCACCGATCCTTTCATGGAAGCGGTCAAGGCAGACGCGGCTTGGGATCTGCAATTCGACGGAAAGGTCTATCACACGGTCCAGGCGCGCGATCTGTGGAACAAGATCATGAAAAGCACCTATGATTTCGCAGAACCCGGCGTGATCTTCATCGACCGGATCAACGCGGCCAATAACCTGAACTACGTGGAGACCATTGCGGCCACCAACCCCTGCGGCGAGCAACCCTTGCCGCCCTATGGTGCCTGCCTGCTGGGCTCGATCAACATGGCGCGGCTGGTGGCGGATCCCTTTGGGAAAAAGGCCCGGTTGGACCCCAAGGCGTTGACCGATCTGGTCGCCGTGGCCGTGCGGATGATGGACAATGTGGTGGATGCCAGCCGGTTCCCGCTGGATGCCCAAGCGCAGGAGGCGCAGGCCAAGCGCCGCATCGGTCTGGGTGTCACGGGTCTTGCCGATGCCCTGTTGATGGTGGGGCTGCGCTATGGGTCCGAGGAGGCGGCGCGTCAGACCGAGGAATGGCTGCACGCGATCGCCCGCGCCGCCTATCTGGCTTCGGTGGACTTGGCCAAGGAAAAGGGTGCTTTCCCGCTGTTTGATGCCGACAGGTATCTGGCCTCCGGCAACATGCAGATGATGGACGATGACGTGCGCGAGGCGATCCGCACACACGGCATCCGCAACGCGCTTCTGACCTCGATCGCGCCCACGGGCACGATCAGCCTCTATGCGGGCAATGTGTCATCCGGGATCGAACCGGTCTTCGCCTATGCCTATAAGCGCAAGGTTCTGCAAAAGGATGGCAGCCGGACCGAGGAAGAGGTCGTCGATTACGCCGTGCAGATGTGGCGCGAGACGTTCGGTGATGCGCCCTTGCCGGACTACTTTGTCAACGCCCAGACCCTGGCCCCGCTGGATCACGTGCGCATGCAGGCGGCAGCACAGAAATGGGTGGACAGTTCGATCTCGAAAACAATCAACTGCCCCGAAGACATCAGCTTTGATGATTTCAAGGAGGTTTACTTGGCGGCCTATGAATCGGGCTGCAAGGGCTGCACCACCTACCGCCCCAATGATGTCACGGGGTCCGTCCTCAGCGTGTCCGAGACGACCGAAAAGACACCCGAAGCCGATCAGGGTGCGGATGTGATCTACATGTCGGAACCGCTGGACCGTCCGCAGGCTCTGGAGGGCAATACCTACAAGCTGAAATGGCCCGACAGCGAGCATGCGATTTACCTGACCGTGAACGACATCATCATCAATGGGCATCGTCGCCCCTTTGAGGTGTTCATAAACTCGAAAAATATGGAGCATTTCGCCTGGACCGTGGCGTTGACGCGGATGATTTCGGCGGTGTTCCGGCGTGGCGGGGATGTGTCCTTTGTGGTCGAAGAGTTGAAAGCCGTCTTCGATCCGCGCGGCGGGGCCTGGATGGGGGGGAAATACATCCCGTCGATCCTTGCGGCCATCGGCGGTGTGATCGAGCGTCACATGATCTCGATCGGTTTCATCGAGGGTGAGGGGATGGGACTGAAAACCGACCCGCAGGCCAATGTGGTGGGCTTTGACACCCCACGCGGCAAAGCATGCCCCTCCTGCGGGCAATACGAGATGCGGATGGTCGAAGGCTGCATGACCTGCGCGAGTTGCGGCCATTCCAAGTGCGGCTGACCGAGGAGGGCGAAGAGGTGAGTGTGATAACAAGCTAATTCTGGCCATTTTCGGCTGAAAACGGCCATTTTACACGCTAACGATGGCCATTTTGGTTAACGGGCAACTGATTGCGTTGCCGCTTGAGCATCTGGTTGATGCGCTTGATGCCCTGCCTGATCTTTTGCTGAGCCAAGCCAAGTTGTCACGGAAGTCGCAGTTGAAGATCTTGGGACTGTCGAGAATCTTCAGAAACATGGATCGTTTACTGAGACCTGACCGCAGATGTTAGCAACTTGATCAAACAAAAAGGCCGCAGGGAATCCTGCGGCCCAACTGTCATAGCGGGACTGATGTTACACCTTCCGATTTGAAGGAGGCTCCGGACTTCCAACGTATTCTATTGCGTTTGGCACGATTTGTCGGTTTCCGCTAAGCGATCAGGCTGCTTTTAATCCAGAGATCTGGCGGTCGGTCTCGATACGGGCTTTCAATAGGTCTCGCATTGCCATGATCTTCTTCACATCCCGCATAAGCAAGTCGGCCAGACTACCTTTGTCCGACAGAATCGGGATCTGTCTGATTTCACCGATATCACCGAGTTCAGGATCGAATATTCCGTCAAAGACGTTCCGGAAGCCAAGGGTCTCTTGAGTGATTACGTCGTCGAGAACCTCTTGAATACAATCGAAGTCCTCAGTAGCGGTTGCTGAAAGTGGACCCTCCTCGCCCAGGGAAACAAGCGCGCGTGACAGGCTAATCAGACTCGTCGCAGACAGTCCTGCGTCATTGCGTTGGACGGCATCATACAGATGGCCGAGCTCGAGCAACGTTTCAACCCAAATCTCGTTTGTCGGCAGATTAGTAAGGTATTTCATTTCGATATCCTCTTTTCTCGCTGTGAGAAAGAATTGGCCGACCCAACCACGCAGGCTGGATCGGCGAACCACCTCAGGCCACGTTTTGTGCTGTAAGGGTAACTGACCCGCTGTCTCGCTGGTTGTCCAACTCGTTGATAAGGGTCAGCAGATCGAAGAGACCATCCGTTAGCAAACAGATTTGCTCGACCTCGGGACTCGCGGGGTCGAGAAGAACCCAAGACGACAGGTCTGGTTCGAACTCTTCAACCACAGTGTCGAGGGACAAAAGCCGGTGCAACGCGACAAGCCTCCGCCGCATTGGACGATTGAGGTGTGATGCTGCGCGCAACTCGGACATAAGGCGCAAAACGCTTGCGGCACCGGCATCGCCGTTGACCAGCGTGGCGGCATTTTGAAGTGCGGCTCCATGCTCCTTGAAATGAGCGCGAACGGCGGCGAGTTGGGGGTCGGCGGACAGAGTCGTGGGAATGAATGGGCGCAGCATGATGATCCTCTTGGTTGCGCGTCTGCCGGTCGTGGCAGCTTCAAGCCTGTCCGCAATAATTCGTTGACTACCCTCTCATTGGTTCTTGTCCCGGCTCGAGAAGCAATTCTCCTGTCGCTGAAATGAATATTGGCCGTTGTTCTTGGAGACGAAGAAGAAAGTTTGAAATTTGAGTGGAATTCCGGAGATGCATGTCTTGTCCCGGTTCCAAAAAGCCGGGACAAGACATGAACGCAGGGATTCGTAGGCCATATGTGAGCGCTTCCCGCTTATCCACGAGAAAAAGCAACCCTTAGCGCAAGACTCTGACCTGACTTAACTTTTCCGCCATATCGCCTCATTTTGCGCGGTTTTTCAAGTTTCTTCTTCGCCGAACACGCGCCGGGCCAACATCGTTCGGTTGGCGGAACGAGCGGAGAGCCCTGATGATCACCGAACTGAAGTCGATCCCAGACATCTGGAAGCGGATGCCGAGCGAGATGCATGCGCGACGCTTTCTGGAGGGTATCATATGGTCGACAGGCAGACACTGTCCGCATTGTGGGTCGGTGGCCTCGTCGGCGCTGCGCGGCCAGACCTGCCGCCCGGGGCTCTACCAGTGCCGAGACTGCCGCCTCCAGTTCACGGTCACCACGCTCACCCCGATGCACGGCACCAAGCTCGACTTGCGTATCTGGATCTGCGCGATGTTCCTGGTGCTCACATCGAGCAAGGGCATCTCCTCGGTCGTGATGGCACGGCTGCTCGGCGTGAACCAGAAAACCGCGTGGAAGATGGGGCACGCCATCAGAGAAATGATGGACGATCGGAACGCCGAGCTATTGCCTCTGGAGGACATTGTCGAGGTTGACGAGGCGTATGTCGGGGGCGCCCCGAAATCCCTTTCAGGGGCCTACAATCCACGCGGCAAGGGCACAGGGAAGCCGATGATCTTCGTGGCGGCCTCTCGCGATGGACAGGCGCGCGTCAGGGTCGTTTGCGATGACAAAAGGGCGACGCTCGAGCCAGTTCTACTGGAATGGACCGACCCCGAGACAACGCACCTGATGACTGATGGAAGTAAAAGCTACCGAGGCCTGGGAAAGACGATGGCCGACCACCAGTATGTGATCCATAGCCAGAAAGAGTATGCCAACCCGGAGACCGGCGCCCACGTGAACACCGCGGAGGCAGTCATCTCCCAGGTGCAACGCGCTCTTGTTGGCGTTTACCACAACCTCGACCGCAAGCACCTCCAGCGATACCTCGACGAGATCGTCTGGCGGTGGAACCATCGCGAACCGGTCCGGGAAGTGGTGAAACAGTGGACCAACAAGAAGGGTATCGCGCGCGAGAAATCGACGACGATCTGGAAGCCGATCCCAGTGGTCGACCAGATGCGCGTCCTGCTTCAAGGCGCGGTCGGTAAGCAGATGCGGCGATCAAAGGAATACGGGCTATGCTGGCCTTGATAGCTACCCTATGCATTTATGATGCAGATAAGCGTTTCAGAGACTCGAAGCGCAATGTCAGCTTCGAGCCCAAGGTGACCAGGGCGCTCCCGATCGGTTTCGCATATGCAGCGAGACGTCCATCATCTTCAATGGCCCATCGCCGCCGATGAAAGCCCGCTCAGTGAAGGGCCGCTGCTTGTTCAGAACATCGACCCGATGTCAGATGCCCCTGTCGGGTAGGCAGCCGGCATGGATTTCACCTGCGCCGCCGTCAGGCCAAGCTTGATCGCCAGAGAGAAGACATTGATCAGCTCGGCGTATTCCGGGCCAAACATGTGTGCCCCGAGGATCTTGCCATCCTTGCCTGTGATGATCTTCGCTCCGGCATGTGTTTCACCGATGCGCTTCTGAGAGAACCAGCCCGATGCGTCGGTGAAGCTCACTTCCACGTCTCCCATCTCTCGCGCCTCTTCCTCAAGCAGGCCGACCCGGGCCAGCTCGGGAATGGTGAACACCACGCTCGGCACGCCTGTGTAATCTGGCTCAGTCTGCGTGTCCTTGAGCATGTTGGAGGCGGCGATCTTGCCCTCGAACACGGCCACGGGGGTCAGCGGCTTGCCGGGCGAGGCTGCGGCGTCACCGGCGGCGTAGATGCGCGGGTTCGACGGTGATTGCAGCCAGGACGTAACCTTCACGCCGCCGTTCTCGGCCTCAATCCGGGCGGCTGTGAGGTCGAGATGGTCGATGGCGGGCACCCGACCAGCGCCATGGACGACGAGATCAGCCTCAGTGGCGCGGAGCTCGCCCGCCTTGCGGTAGACCACGCGGTGCGCTCCACCCGCATCCTCGACCCGCTCCATTTCGGCCTCCGGCACGATCTTGATGCCCGCGGCACGGCTGCGTTCGAGCAGCTTTTCAACCAGGTCGGCGTCGAACATCTTCAGCTGGCGGGCGCCACGATCAAGGATCGTCACCTCTGCCCCGGCCCGCGCCGCGATATGCGCAAACTCGAAGGAGACGTAGCCGCCGCCCACGAAAACGATCCGGCGGGGCAGCTCGGCGAGGTTCAGGAAGTCGGTGCTGTGGATCAGCCGCTCAGCACCGGGGAACTCCAGAGGTCGCGGCTTGGCGCCAGTGGCGATCAGCGCGTGGCGGAAGGCGATTTCGCCATGGCCGTCGATCTCGATCCGGCCCTCGTCGGAGAAGCGGGCGCGGCCATGCAGCGTCCGCACCCCGGCGTCAGCCAGACCGTTCTCCATGTTCTCCGGCACGGGGTCGGTGAAGCTCTCCTTGTGTTTCATCAGCGCCGGCCAGTCGATCCTGGTCTCCCCTGCGACACCCTTGCCTTCGAGCCGTCGCGCGGCCTCCACCGCCTCGGCACCGGCGCGCAGCATCTTCTTCGGGTCGCATCCCCTGAGCGCGCAGGTGCCGCCGTAGGGCAGCTCGTCGACGATGGCGACGGACCAGCCGGCGCGGCCACATTTCTTCGCGGCGTTGATCCCGGCCATGCCGGCGCCAATGACGATCAGGTCAAGCGTTTCGGTCATTTTTGTTCTCCTCGCGAACATGTTGCAGTGGTGAGTTCAGACGGCCGCCCGGGGACCTGCGATGATGATGAAGGCTCCCAGAAGGCACAGGCCGACGCCGAACGCGTCCCACCGATCCGGTCGCACCCCTTCGACGGCCCAGAGCCAGAACAGCGAGGCCGCGATGTAGATGCCGCCATAGGCCGCGTAGGCCCGCCCGGCGGCAGCGCTGTCGGCCAGCGTCAGGAGGTAGGCGAAGAGCGCCAGCGACGCCATGCCCGGCCCGATCCACCAAATGGGCTTGTCGAGCCGTAGCCAGGCCCAGAAGGCGAAGCACCCAGCGATCTCGGCAAGGGCGGCTCCAATATAAACGGCAAGGGTTGGCATGAAAGTTTCTGTCCTCTGGCGATGAAGAACGCTACCCCGCGCAGCAGCTGAGCGCAGCCACGTCCTTCTCGAAGGTCTGGGCGGCGAGCTTCAGCCCCTCGACGGTCGTGAGATAGGGCATGACGGTATCGCCCAGTTCCTCGTAGGTGAGCCCCGCCTTGAGCGCCATAGCTGCGGTCTGGATGCTGTCTGCGCCCTCGGGGGCGAGGATCTGAGCGCCCAACAACCGTTTGCTCCCCGCCTCTGCCACCAGCTTGATCAGTCCACGCGTGTCGCGGGCGGCGAGTGCGCGCGGCACGGCGTCGAGAGGCAGGACCGAGGTGACCACCGCGTGCCCCGCAGCGTGGGCCTGCGCCTCGCTCAAGCCTACGCCGGCCACCTGCGGATCGGAGAAGACCACCCAAGGCATCGTGCCATTGTCGTAGGTGCGCGCCTCGCCCGCCACCGCGTTCCGCGCGGCAAGCTTGGCGCCGTAGGCCGCCATGTAAACGAACTGGTCGCGCCCCGTGACGTCGCCTGCGGCCCAGACGTTGGGGTTGGCGGTGCGCATCTGCGCGTCCACCACGATCCCGCCCTGCGCATCGGTCTCGATCCCGGCGGTGTCGAGGTTCAGGTTGTCGCTGTTCGGCATCCGTCCAGTGGCGAGCAACAGCCTTTGGGCGTTGAATCTTTCACCCCCGGTGCCCGCCAGGCGAACGGTGCCTCCATCGCGTGCCACGCTTTCATATCCGGTGATCCGGGCCAGACGGATGCCCTCATCAGCGAGGTAGCGCTCCAAGGCCTCGGAAATCTCCGGCTCGGCCTCCGGCAGCACGCCGCGGCGGCTGACCAGCGTCACGATGACACCGGCGCGGGCGAAGAGCTGCGCCAGCTCCACGCCAATGTAGCCAGCGCCGAGGACCAGCAGGGAAGCGGGCAGCGCGGTCAGTTCCAAGGCCGATGTGCTGTCCAGGGCGTCGATCTCCCCGATGCCGGGGATCGCGGGCACGTGGGGGCGCGATCCGGTGGCGATGACAATCTTCGCTGCCGGGAACGCCACGCCGTCTACGGTGAGCCGGCCCTGCTTGTCGAACCGGGCACGACCCTCGATGTAGACCACGTTCTCGTGCCGAGGCAGCACGTCGGCGTATTTTGCCGCGCGCAACTCATCCACGAGCGCCTGTTTCTGTGCCACTGTCGCAGCCCAGTCGGTGACGCGGCCCTCGGCCTCGATGCCGTCGAACCGGTTCGCGGCGCGGGCGTTGTGCAGGCCTTTCACGGCGCGGATCAGAGCCTTGGAGGGCACGCAGCCCACATTGACGCAGGTGCCTCCGATGGTGCCGTCGCCGATCAGGGCTACACGTGCCCCGGCCTCTGCGGCGGTTATCGCAGCCGAAAATCCGGCCGAACCAGCGCCGATCACGGCAAGGTCGTAGGCGCCGCCCTCGGGGGTGCAGCAATCTTTCATGTCAATCTCTCTTCAGTTGGTGCGCCGGCGCCGCCAGAGCGCGTAGAGGGTGATGCCGATGAACACGGCGAGCGCAGGCAGGAGCACGATGTCGAGCCAGCCCAGGATGGCGGAGAGCCCGACTGCGCCCAGGAGGATCACCAGGATCGGAGTGAAGCAGCATAGCGCCACAACCACGGTGCCGATCAGCCCGTAGCTCAGCAGACGGTCGTCCCGCGGGTTTGCCTCGCGCCCCGTCACGAGCCGCCCTCCGGGGCCAATGTGGCACCATAGCCTACGCCGGTGACGGCGGCGATCAACTGGTCCGGGTCGGTGACGGCGTCATCATATTGCAGGACGTAGACGCCATCCTCGGCCTCGCCCTCGAAGAACCCCGCGATCTCAACCGTCTCCACGCGCTTGAGCGCGGTGGCGACGATATAGCTGCACGAGGGGCAGGTAAGTCCGGTGACGTGCAGGCGGGTCTCGGCCTCGGCCGCAAGGATCGCGGTCGGGGAGACCGAAAGGATCGCAGCGAATAACAGGTGTCTCATGATGGGCTCCGTTTTCAGAAAGTCAGGATGCGCGGCGCGACATAAGGAAAGATCAAGGCCAGCAGGACCATGGCCAGCGCACTCCAGAGCAGCCCACGCATGACGCCGCGATCCACTGGGCGGGAGCAGGTGCCGGTGCCGCAATCCCCGGCGGGCACCGGACAGTAAGTCTTCCAGAAGCCGTATCCGAGGGCGCCTGCCGCAAAAGAAAATGTCACCCACTTGTAGGCGTAGAGCGCCGTGAGCTGGCCGATGAAGACCCCAGTGACACCAAGGCTGACCAGAACCAGCGGCAGGATGCAGCAGGAGGTCATCGCCAAAGCGCCAAGCAACCCGACCCCGGTCGCAGCCCATCCCGTCTTGTCCGTCCGGTCCCCATCCTGCCGTTCTGTTTCGATCGCCTTGGCCGTCATCGCGTCACCTTGTTGTCGTTCAGTGAATGGCAATGTAGGGTCTGTAGCAGCTACAGGATCAAGGAATAATTCGATGCCCGACAATCACGCCTCCGCGAGCGACCTGAAGCGCTCCGACTTGGCCAGGCTCACCGGCTGCAATCTGGAAACCATCCGCTACTACGAGGGCGTCGGCCTTATGCCTGACCCGCCCCGGACGCCAACGGGCCACCGCCGCTACAGCTCGGCGCATGTGGAGCGACTGAACTTCGTGATGCGGGCGCGGGATCTCGGCTTCACCATGGAAGAAATTCGCGGCCTGCTATCCCTCGTCGATCGCGGCAGTCACACCTGCGCAGAGGTCGAGAGGATGGGGCGCCACCATCTCGATGTAGTTCGCGCCAAGATCCACGATCTCCAGGCAATCGAGACTGTTCTCGCCGGAACCATCGCGTGCTGCACCGGGGCCGACACTCCCGACTGCCCGCTGCTTGACGTCCTCAATGATGGGCAGACCAAGTCAGCACCGGTAGAAAGGGCGTCCGAATAGTCGCCATTCAGTTGAGGTGCAGCGAAATTTCAGCATCCGCCCTCCTGGCCGATGACCTTCGCGCTCGCGGCGAGAACTGAGCACGCGCAGCGAATGGCGGGAAGGTCCCGCATCGCAGACATTCAGAGCTAAAGGGCCGGGTGCCGATGTCGTTGCTTTTTTTGGTGGATAAGCGGGGAGCGCTTTGTCGAATTTTTCCTGTTCGGCAGGTCATCGGCGACAACTCTGACCGAAATTCAAAGTCATGCTTTCAAAAAGATTGCCCCCGAAGTCACGCTGGACTGCGGGGGCTACGGCTAAACTTCCCGTTTACTTCTCGCCAATTGACCAGATGCCTTCATCGATGGCCGGAGCCTGACCTGAAGCGCGGTAGTTCGAGGGCTCAAAGGGTTCGTCCAAGCCAATGTGGTCCGGAGCGATTGCGGCGCAATCATCTTGTACCTCACAGGATCCGTCTAAGGGTAGGTCGGTACCGAAACCATCGTTTCTGGGTCGATTTGATCCACCGCAGAGTGTAGCTTTGATATTGAACCCGATGAGAAGGCTGTCTTCGAGCGAAGCGATACGCTCCTTTGAATAGTCTTCGACCAACAGGCCCTGTCTGGCCATGGCGTTGGCGTTGATCTCCCTGATCCGTTGCATCGCCTTGAAAACGACTTCTTCATCGATGTTTGTTTGTGAAACGACCGATGCGCGAATTTCCCGCACAGCCATGAGCCAAGTCTGAGCCCGCTCGCCGCTGAAGCTCTCAAATACTGACGGAACGTCAATCCATTGCCCATTCAGTTCTACAGCGATCGATCCGATGTCTTCCGAATACCAACGTACGCGAACGTCCTTGGATCTGGTGTGCATGAACCACCGAGCCAGAACATCCGAATGATAGTGGATGCCCAAAACAGTGATCCCTTTTTTCGTGACGGTGCGATTGAGGCGTGTGCCGAGCGCCTTGCGCCGCAATTCGACCGATGGCATCGGAGAGACACCGTAGAGAGCAACCAGTCTCTTCCAGCACTTCGCAGGAGTTTCCCCCTGGAGATCAGCGTGCGGGCTGTTGTGATAGACATCGACCACCCAGCGGATGAGCGCTTCGCTCAAATCTTCAGTGGACAGAGCTGCGCGCGCTTTTGGATCGTAATCGCCCTTGACCACGGTATTGCTGAAAGTGCGACCTGTGAAGCGGCTGATGAATTTGCTCGCCATCGTGCCAAACATACGCTCGATTCTGCCGCGCAATTCAGGCAGTCCTCCAGGACCATTTTCTATGTTGATCCCCAGATCGGTTGCGCCAACGCGGGTGTCGAAATCAATAAAGGCGGAACCACAGTCGGTGACGATGAGCTCGGGTGTGCCAGACATGTTCCAAGGAGAAAGTGAACCGACGGCATCGGCCCACACACCCTTGTCGCGCACGATCATGTCTATGGTTTGCATCGCGCTGCGCTTGGTCGGTGTTCGCGAGAGCTTCATAGCCAGAATACACCGGGTAGTGGCGCAGATGGCTACCGTCAGGAACCAACGTTTCTTCTTTCCGTCTTCAAGGCCGAGACTTGCCTTTTCCTCTTCGCTCAGGATCGACCAAATACCGGAACCAGTAAGGAGCGTCATGAGATCGACCTTCCACTCATCCATCTCCACCCGCTCAAGTGGCCGCGTAAGATCAAGCCCCTTTCCTACTGGCGCATTGCGTTTACGTGCTTCTTCAAGCCCGTACCGAGCAATATCGACCTCGAAAGGATCGAGACTGTTGATCTCACGACGGATGGTTTCGCGTGACGGTTCGATGAGAGCCGACAGTCCTATTGCTCGGCGGCGGATGTTTTCTTCGTAGAAAGCATCTCTCACGTCCACTGTTATTTGGGCAATAGAAGGCCGTTCCATAGACAGAAAATTCCGAACAGTCTTCGCGAGGAGTGCATGTGCATCGGCGCTGATGCGGCGACTCCTATTACCTTGCGCGCCATCTCGGCCGTAGAGGGCCGAGATGCCGTCGCGATCGTAAGCAGCAACGAGTTTCAAAAGCCTGCTTGCACAAACCTTTGCAGGAACAACTATCGTGTTGGCTCCAGCTGCAACGACATCGGCGTCGCTTGGGATAGAGTAAATCTCGCCAGCACGATACTTTATTTCTCGTAAGGCTGCTTTTGCCGAATCTTCCGTACGTTTGACTTTGCCCTCCGCTTCCATCTGGCGGAATGCGAGCACGAGCGACTCGCGGTACTTGGCCTTCTGTTGTTGCTTGGGCGATAGTGTGGACAGTTGTTGTGTTGGCATTCTCAGCCGACGTTTAGCACTTTCTGAAAGAAAGGCATCACGTTGGTGTTCGAGCCTGCCGGACGTAACAAGCAGTGATATTTCCGCATTTGTGAAGGTTTCTGCTACCCCTGTATTGTCCGTCCGGACGAAGACGAACCCATCCTCAGAAAGGGTGGTGCAGCGGTATGAAATCCCATTGATAATGATTTTGTCGTACTGGCCAAATACGAAGCGAGGCAATAGCGGGCTGGGTTGGATATCGAGCATCAAGCTGCCCTCTGGACAAAGACATGAGCATCATGGTGGATCCGCTCCGGTTTTTGCATTTTGAGTTCATGAGATCCGATCAGCCGCGCGATGGAGCGAAAGCCCCTACTGCCAAGGCCAGTATGTTCGATGAGATCACTGATCTTTGCCGCGCCAGCCAACTTTGAGACTACATCTCTTATGACGTCATCTGCCGCGGGATCGGGATGGCGCACAGAATTGACGAGCGTGGCATTGTAAAGTTCTATTGGATCCAGGTCCCTTTCCGTCATTATGGTCACGCGATCTGCAAAAGCCGGAAATACCTGTGAGGAGATACGGGCGATCAAAGCACGGAACTCGTCCTGTTCGAGCTTCTTGTCATATTTGACCATAATCGCGATCCTGCGACCGTCGACCAAAGTCGCCCGTAGGTCAAAGAAGTGTGTGTGCCTTGAGCCTTTCTCGTCGATCCAGTAGTGAGGTACTTGGTTCTCCACTTTCATGACATCAGGGCGCGCAAGAAGTACCAGCGCGACACGCTTTTCGGTGAGACTGTTCAAGCGCATAACTTCGCCTGCTCCCAATCCGAAAACAATGTCACAGGTGAAATGCTTCTTTGCGCCGACCGCCGCTTTGCGCGCGACAGGTGGGCGCAAAGGCAGCTGGACCCCAGCGTCGACTATTTCGCAATTGGTCATTGCCAGAAGTCCGCTGTCAGCCACTTCGGGCCAGCACAGATCGTTTCCGTTCAGGGTGTCGTTCATGTCTCCGTTCCTTCTAATGTGGGGCTTGGCAATCAGCACCCTTCTCCAGAGGGAAATTGGTCGAACTGAGAATCTCGGAAGAAAAAAGTTGTAAGAGATCCCAGAATATGAGAAAAAAGCTGATTAACTATTGATAAGACTAATGATTTTTCTGGAAGAATTCATCTGCTGGTATCGGATCAGACTGGCTGTCACCAGGTCAAACCTCACCCAGTTGCCGCGCCGCCGCCGTCGGCGGTAACGAGCCTCCACGGTAAGGCAGTATCTTGTGCGCAGCGGACCAGAGAATGGCCAAGGGCGTGCGAGTCATGGAATACGAAGGTGCGGCGAGTTTCACATTCACAGCCGTTCATTTGATGCTCTTGGCACCCATGTCTCAATGCAAGTTCGTTGGCCAACACTGAAGAGTGTTCCTCGAGCTACAATTTCAGTTGCTTTGTGATAGCCACCAGTGCAGCGGCCTCCTTATACGCGGCGACCAAATCAGATTTTGAAACCGAGTAGGCAGCAACGCTCTGTCGTCTGATCTGATCGAGTTGAAGCGCCTGAAACCTTTTCTGGAGTAGATCAGGCTCAACCCCGCGCGCTGATATGAAGAAATTCGACTCCGGTGAGAAGCCTTTCAACGCCTCGTTTTCCGCTGGGACAGACATGATTTTCCCTGTGTGTCCGCCGACACGGCGCATCACGAAATCGGCTTCTGACACTTCCTTGACAAAGATGAAGTCGGGGTGCGTCACGGCACGTTTTGTGGGTTTGGCGCGCATGTATGGTTTGCGACACCAGATCTGAAACACCGTCGACACACGATGAAAGCGACCTTCGAACAGAAATGGCTCATCCGGGAGGGGCAATTCGCTGACAAGATGGAAGAATGAATCAAGACGCTTTTGCTTTGATGCTTTCATGAAAGACGCTGGCAAGATCAGCGCGATTGTATCGGCGAATTTGGCCGCGTGGCTGAAAAACCGGACAGCTTCTGCGCCGCCCGCGCCATAGGGTGGGTTGCCGATCACCGCAATACTGCCTGTCCCGAGGGGGGGAAGCCATTCGAGAAAGTCTTGCTTCAAGATGTCGGTAGCTGCGGGAGCGATATCAATTCCGAGACGGGGCTCTGGCATTTGAGCCAAGAATGCCCCTGCGCCTGCTGATGGTTCGACGTAGAGGTCAGCCGTCAAATCTGGAAGAGCAGCGTGCAGATGTGCCAGGCAGGCTGCTGCCGTCTGAGGCATAGTGTAATACTGGTCCAGCAATCTCGCTGTTGATGATAGTAGTGGGGTGTCCAACGGTTCTTCCTTCAGTTGCTGAATGGAAGATCGTGCCGTCTGGATCCGTACGGAAACGCGTCGATGAAGAAAGTTGTCCAGTAGCTGCTGGAACCCGTTCAAGGCGCTGATCGCCTGCTCCAGCGAAAAGGAGGTGGAAGGGGTAAAGTACACCGTGGCCGAGATGAACGGGTTCCTGGAGGACAAAACCCGCACCGATGCGACAAGGACGAGAGTCGACCATTGGTGGTCGTCGCCTTCGCAAGGGGCGGATGTTGTTGAGAAAGCCGGCCTGAGAACGCGTTTTGGGCTGCCCTCATGCTCGGGTGTTGCCGCAGCAGCCTCCAGAACCTCTGAAACATTGCAGGCGGTCACGCAGCATTTCGTCCCGTAACGCTTCAGCAGGGCTATCCTGAACTTGCCTTGGTTCTGTCGTACTTCCCGAAGTTGCTCCCGATACTGCCTGTCGAGGCTGTCTTGATTTTTCCCAATTTCACGCTGCAGTTCCCTATCTTCGTATTTTAGCGTTTCATCAAATTTCTCTGCCTCGGATACCCGCGACGAACGGGAACATGATAATCGACCGCCAGGAAAAATTCTGTAGATACGCACTTGACCCTCCCAGCATGGGAACGCCCAGTTGTTCGCTTGCCAATCAAGCAAAGGAGGCAAACATGCAATTCCACATCGAAAATATGACCTGCTTCGGGTGCGCACGGAGCGTGACCAAGGCGATCCAGTCGGTCGACAAGGACGCGGTGATCAAGGCCGATCCCGAGAACCGCAAGATCGAGGTCGAAACCTCGGCCGCGCGCGCCGAGATCGAGGCCGTTCTCGCCGAGGCGGGCTATCCCGCTGCCCGCGAAGCCGCGTGACGGAGGACGGCCATGCTCCGCCTTTCCATCGCGTTCCTGGGAACGGCCTCGGCTGCCACCGTGGCTCTTGCCTTGATCCAGGTGCAAGTGGCTGCGAACGGCCCGGTAGCGGCTGAACCGATCGCCCGCTCTGTTCACGAGGCTGATCCGCCAAGTGCG
Organism: Seohaeicola sp. 4SK31; assembly: GCF_028802875.1. Classification (NCBI taxonomy): domain Bacteria; kingdom Pseudomonadati; phylum Pseudomonadota; class Alphaproteobacteria; order Rhodobacterales; family Roseobacteraceae; genus Seohaeicola; species Seohaeicola sp. 4SK31. The sequence continues at coordinate 123,582 of NZ_JARAMP010000015.1, forward strand.
CTTAATGACGGACACTGACCCCACTTGTCCAGAGCCGCCCTCGCGAGGGCGGCTCCCGCTGCGCGGTCTCCGAGAGGGGCGGCGATCGCCCTACGCTTTTTGTCGCCCAGTTCGCGCTCAGCCACGCCTGCTGGCTGGTGACCTGTCCACTGTCGGGCTGGCCGATGACCCGCTTGGGTCTTGTCGCCGCCCTTGTCGTGCTGGCAGCGGTCGCGATGACCGGTCTTGTGTCTGCGCTGCGTCTCTGGCCGCGACATGACCCGGACGCCTTTGCGCATCATCAAGACAATCTGCCCCGCGACCACCCGCACTTGCAGGGTCATAGGGATCACGCGCATCCTTTCGTGGTGGATGACAACCATCCCCGCTGGGCGTCGCAGCTCTGACGCCTGTCCGGGACACTGCAGAACGATACTCAGAGGCAAGAGCGGCGATCCGCCCGTTTCACGAAAAAGTAAACAGGGCCCTTCGGTCGATCATTGACAGCTCGCTAATGAAGAGACATTCAAGAGTCATGTTACAAAAGGCGATCATTTCCAAGCTGGTCAAGGCGCTGTTTTGCGTCACCTTGCTTGTATCCTTGATCCTTTACCCGCCATCATCCGCACATGCCCATTCTTCGGCACATCGCCCTGCCATTGCGCAAAACGCCGAGAGTGGACATCATGGTAGCCATGGTGCGCACGCCCATCACGACATGGCAGAGGCTCAGTCTCAGATGACCGCGTCTGCGATCGATACGACCGCAGACACTCCCAACTGCTGCCAGGGGATCTGCATGGCAGCGGTCGTTGCGCAAAACGCCGCGGGCCTGCCCGAGGTCCATGGGGTAGATCACGAGGCGACCTGGCTTTCCAGCTTTTCGTCCTTCGATCCGCTTGAGCATCGGCGACCACCCAAACACCTGATCTGATCGCGGTCCCGCAAGCGGGATCAATGTAGTGATCCGGGTCCATCCTTTGCATGGGCACCGAACAATCAGGGAATCCAGATGAAATCCTTCTTTCTTGCGGGGGCAGGGGCCCTTGTGCTGGGGGCATGTGCGCCAGCCGTCACACCCTTGCCCCAGACCACCAGCCAGAATGCCGCGACAGATGCCGCGCGCCTTTCACCCGTCACCTACCGCGACCCGTTCGCCGGCTACACCGACCGCACACCGTCCGGACCGCGCGACTGGCGGCAGGTCAATGACGAACAATCGGAGGCCAACTGATGCGCGGCAGAACCCTTCCCGCCATGCTCGGCCTGCCGCTGCTGCTGGCCGCCTGTGCCAGCGCGGTGCCCGACCTCTACACCGCCCCAAATGCCGGATTTGCCGCCGTCTCCGACCAGACATCCGCAGCGATCGGCAAACGCACGGCCTTTGCCCAGACACAGGCCGAGAACGAGGCGATCCAGCGCGAGGTGCGCGCCTTGGTGCAGGGCAAGACCATTTCCGCCGATACGGCGGTGCAGGTCGCCCTTCTGAACAACAAGGGCTTGCAGGCATCCTATGCCGAAATCGGCCTCTCAGCCGCGACGGCATGGCAAGAGGCCACGCCCGTCAATCCGGTCGTATCGATCGGTGTCCTGGGGATCGGCGCAGCCGAACTTGGCGCTTACCGCGCGATCGAGGGCATGATCGCGTCCAACCTGCTGGCCGCACAAACGCGCCAGCAACGCATGGCGCTGGCGGATGTGAACTTCCGCGCGGCGCAGGCACGCGCCGTTGATGACACGCTGGCCCTGGCCAACCAGACCCGCGCCGCATGGATCAACGCTGTCGCGGCCTTTGAAACTGTCAGCTATCTGCAACGAGCCAAGGTCACCTCGGATGCAGGCGCGGAACTGGCGCAACGTCTGGGCGAGACGGGCGCCCTGAACAAGGCGGGACAGGCGCGCGAATTCGCCTTCAACGCGGAACTGGCCGGGCAATTGGCTCAGGCGCGGCTGAACGCCAGCCGCGCCAAAGAGGAACTGACCCGGCTCATGGGGCTTTGGGGCGATGACTTGTCCTATTTCGTGCCTGATGCCCTGCCCGCCGTGCCGCGCAACCTGCGATCCGTGGCCGGGATCGAGGCACGCGCGCTGAACAACCGTGTCGATCTGCGCGTCGCCAAGCTGGATCTCGAGGCGCAGGCCGCGGCCTTTGGCCTGACCGACCGGACCCGTCTTGTGACTGATCTGGAACTCATCGCGGGGATAGAGGCCGAGCGCGAGATCGAGGATGGCCGCAGGCGCACCGAGGCCAGCCCGCAGCTTGAACTGGAATTCGCAATCCCGATCTTCGACACCGGCAAGGCACGGATGCGCAAGGCGGAACTGTCCTATCTGCAATCCGCCAATGTTCTGGCCCAGAAGGCCGTGAACATCCGGTCCGAGGCGCGCGAAGCCGAAGCCGGCTACCGCGCCACCCATCGCATCGCGCAGCATTACCGCGATGTTCTGGTCCCGCTCCGGGCCACGGTCGAAGAGGAAGGGCTGCTCTCCTATAACGGGATGATCACCAGCACCTTCGAGCTGATCAGCGCCGCCCGCGACAGGCTGGGCGCCGAGTTGCAGGCCGCCAATGCCAAGCGCGACTTTTATCTGGCCGAGGCCGATCTGACCGCCGCGATCTATGGCGGCGGCGCAGGTGCCTCTGCTTCTACCGCCACCGCCGCCCTCGCCTCCGCTGGCGATGCCGATCATTGAAAGGATGGATAAGATGTTGAACAGACGTCAATTGCTGGGGGCGGGTGCCGCAGGTGCGGCCCTTGTCTCCTCCCGATCATGGGGACAGACCGCCAATATGGGCCTGCCCGAAGCTGCCGTCATGGACAGTGCCGCAACCCAGATCACGCCGCGACCCACCTCGGGGCCGGATTACACGCCCGTGGTCACGCTGAACGGCTGGACCCTGCCGCACCGGATGAACAACGGCGTCAAGGAATTCCACCTTGTCGCCGAGCCGGTCGAACGCGAACTGGCCGAAGGCATGGTCGCGCATCTGTGGGGCTATAACGGCCAATCCACCGGCCCGACGATCGAGGCGGTCGAGGGGGACCGGGTCCGCATCTTCGTGACCAACAAGCTGCCCGAACATACCACGATCCACTGGCACGGGCTGATCCTGCCCTCCGGCATGGACGGGGTCGGCGGCCTTAGCCATCCGGCGATCCCGCCGGGCAAGACCTATGTCTACGAGTTCGACCTGATCAAATCCGGCACCTTCATGTATCACCCCCATGCCGACGAGATGGTGCAGATGGCGATGGGGATGATGGGCATGTTCATCGTGCATCCCAAAGACCCGACCTTCCGGCCTGTGGACCGCGATTTCCTGATCATGCTGAACGCCTTCGACATCGATCCCGGCACCTATGTGCCGCGCATCATGACGATGACCGATTTCAACCTCTGGACATGGAACAGCCGGATCTTCCCGGATATTGACCCTCTGGTCGTCAACAAGGGCGACCGCGTCCGCGTGCGCGTGGGCAACCTGACCATGACGAACCATCCGATCCACATGCATGGCTATGACTTCAAGGTCACCTGCACCGATGGCGGCTGGGTGCCCGAAAGCGCGCAATGGCCCGAAGTCTCCATCGACATTCCGGTCGGCGCGATGCGCGCTTACGAGTTCACGGCCGATCACTTGGGCGACTGGGCGATCCATTGCCACAAGTCGCATCACACGATGAACGCGATGGGTCATGACGTGCCCACCTTCATCGGCGTGAACAAGGCCGACCTCACGCGCAAGATCCGCAGCTTCCAGCCCGAATACATGCCGATGGGCACGGCTGGCATGGCGGATATGGGCAAGATGGAGATGGAACTGCCCGACAACACCGTGCCGATGATGACCGGCTGGGGCCCGCATGGCCCGATTGAAATGGGCGGCATGTTCTCGGTCGTGAAGGTGCGCGAAGGGATTGCCCCCGACGATTACAGCGACCCCGGCTGGTATGAAAACCCACCCGGCGAGCAGGCCTATGAATGGACGGGCGAATTGCCCGAATTCAGCCGCGTGAATGACGCGAAAACACACCTGACCCCAAGACCCGGCGACAAGGGCTGATTGCCATGCCGTCCGACACCACAGCCAAAAGGACCCCAAAGATGAAAGCACTTCTTCTCAGCACAACCCTTGCCCTGACGCTGGGCAGCGCCGCTTTTGCCGCCGGCACTCATGCCGGCGGGCATGGCCATGACATGATGGCCATCGGCGCCCCCGCTGACGGTGACGCGGATCGCACCATCGAAGTCACGATGCGCGAGACTGAAGACGGCGCAATGGTGTTCGAACCTGCCCAACTGGACTTCACGGCGGGCGAAACCGTGCGCATCGTCGTGACCAATGCAGGCGAACTCGACCATGAATTCGTGATGGATTCCCCCGACAAGAACATCGAGCACAAGGCGCTCATGGAGAAATTCCCTGAAATGGAGCATGACGATCCGAACGCCGTGCGCCTTGAACCCGGCGCCACGGGCGAGATCCTCTGGACCTTCGCCAACAAGGGCACCTTCGAATTCGCCTGCCTGATCCCCGGCCATTACGACGCC